>NZ_JCAPET010000119.1:0-520 GCF_059735245.1 Gorillibacterium sp. sgz306347 | reverse complement strand
CATCGCGTTGCTGCTTGTGCTCCCCGGTGGGAGCGTTGGATAAGCCCTCGACCGATTAGTATCCGTCCGCTGCATGCATTGCTGCACTTCCACGCCGGACCTATCTACCTCGTCGTCTTCAAGGGGTCTTACTAATTGGGAAATCTCATCTTGAGGGGGGCTTCGCGCTTAGATGCTTTCAGCGCTTATCCCGTCCGTACATAGCTACCCAGCGGTGCTCCTGGCGGAACAACTGGTACACCAGCGGTACGTCCATCCCGGTCCTCTCGTACTAAGGACAGCTCCTCTCAAATTTCCTGCGCCCGCGACAGATAGGGACCGAACTGTCTCACGACGTTCTGAACCCAGCTCGCGTACCGCTTTAATGGGCGAACAGCCCAACCCTTGGGACCTACTTCAGCCCCAGGATGCGATGAGCCGACATCGAGGTGCCAAACCTCCCCGTCGATGTGGACTCTTGGGGGAGATAAGCCTGTTATCCCCAGGGTAGCTTTTATCCGTTGAGCGATGGCCCTTCCAT
>NZ_JCAPET010000118.1:0-526 GCF_059735245.1 Gorillibacterium sp. sgz306347 | reverse complement strand
GCGGCGAAAAGGTATCGCGAAGCTGTGACAAACGGCGAGAAAGCGGCGAAAAGGTATCGCGAAAGTCGCGATGAAATGAAATATTATGAAAAAAAAGGGGGGTGGCACCCTTTTTCTCGTCCACCTAACCACTCCGAAATACGGCCAAGGGGTTAAGTGCAAAAATACACCTATTTTGGCCGAAAAAGGGGGTACGGATAAGAATAAGTGCACTCGTGCACTTAAAAGTTCACTTTCTTCCGTTTTTTAACACTTTCCACCTCAATAGATTCGCTTTTGCAACTATTTGCTTGAAATGGTGGCGGAGAACGAATTTAGTTGTATTTTTGCACTTAACAAACCGTTTGGTCTTCACTTCAGTCAATCCAAGCACGTCCAGCCGCGGATCGAGCCGACTAGCTATCCTTCAGCCAAAGCACGCCCTCCCGCAGATCGAGCCTACTAGCTAGCCTTCTAGCCAATCCCAGCGCCGCATATCGAACCGACTAGCTCTAGCCTTCTAGCCAAGCCCAGCGCCGCAGATCGA
>NZ_JCAPET010000117.1:0-553 GCF_059735245.1 Gorillibacterium sp. sgz306347 | reverse complement strand
CGCCCGTATTGAATGCCGACACCACCGCCAATAATACGGCTACGCCAATTGAATTGACGTTCGCAGATGACGAAGCGTGGCGCACAGCCATTACCGGAGTCTTGGCGAACGGCAGCCCGCTGCAGCCGGCCGATTACACAATCGAATCCGGCAAAATCACCATCCGCGCAGGCTTCCTGCCGCAAGGCTCGCATACGATTACCGTCAAAGCCGAGGGCTACAGCGACGCGGTTGTCAACCAGAACGTCGACTGGGCACCGAGCACCAATGCTTCGCTTTCCGGCCTGACCGTTTCGGGCGTTGCGCTTGCGTTCGATCCGGCCAAAACGGAGTACACGGCAGCCGTCCCGTTTGAAACGGAATCCGTTACCGTTACGCCGACCGGTGCGGACCATCATCAAACGATCAGCGTTAACGGCACGACCGTGGCAAGCGGCACGGCCAGCGCTCCGATCACGCTCACAACGGGCGCCAACGTAATTACCGTGACGGTAACCGCAGAAGACGGCGTGGCAAAACAAACCTACCGCATTGCGGTTTCACGCGGCGGCTA
>NZ_JCAPET010000116.1:0-560 GCF_059735245.1 Gorillibacterium sp. sgz306347 | reverse complement strand
TCCCCATACGAACGTGTACCGGTTGGCATTGGCTTCGATCTTGGTACCGTCGACAAAGTAGTGATCCAGCTGGACGTATCCTTCCTCGGCCAGAAATTGAAGAACAGCCGTAAACACTGTCTCCAGCACCGTTTTCATCCGTTCCGAGCGAAACCGGTTGATGGTGCGGAAATCCGGTCTTTGTCTGCCCGCGATCCACATGAATAGGATGTTTTCGCGGACCGCTTTCGCGATCTGGCGCGAGGAGTAGATGCGTTGTGTGTAGGCGTAAAGGATGACTTTGGTGAGCATCTTGGGGTGATAGCTATCTCGTCCGCCTCCTGGGTAAGCCGCGTCGAAGATGGCATTGTCCAGTCGATT
The DNA here is from genome assembly GCF_059735245.1 of Gorillibacterium sp. sgz306347. Classification (NCBI taxonomy): domain Bacteria; kingdom Bacillati; phylum Bacillota; class Bacilli; order Caryophanales; family Paenibacillaceae; genus Gorillibacterium; species Gorillibacterium sp. sgz306347. The sequence continues at coordinate 200 of NZ_JCAPET010000116.1, read as the reverse complement.
GATAGCGGCGTTGACTACGCGCACGAGGTGATTTGCAGGAATATCTTCTTCCAAATCCATTGGTAAGCACAGTTGATCCATGGTATATTGAATGTACAAAAGAAACCCTCCTTGGTTTTTTGGTTGCTCGACACTTCCATTTTACCAAAGAAGGGTTTCTTTTTGTTTGACAAAAAGCAAAAGAGGGTCGCCCCTCCGTC
>NZ_JCAPET010000115.1:0-641 GCF_059735245.1 Gorillibacterium sp. sgz306347 | reverse complement strand
AGCTTATTTACAGAAAAACCGGGGCGAATCAAGCAAAAAAGCGAAAATAAGCGCGGTGGCAACCGTTACAATTTGCAAACCCCCATTTTGGGGCAAATAGCCTCTGTGGCAACCATTAGCCGCGAATCCCCCCTCTGCTAGCCCCATCCGCAGACATTGAAGGGACGCTTTTTCAGGAGCGAAATTGGTTTCAGACCTTGCACTAACGGCTAACGGTTGCCACAGCGCTTATTCGGGCCAAAACAGCCTCTTTTTTACGCTAACGGTTGCCACGGAGCTTATTTACAGAAAAACCGGGGCGAATCAAGCAAAAAAGCGAATATAAGCGCGGTGGCAACCGTTACAATTTGCAAACCCCCATTTTGGGGCAAATAGCCTCTGTGGCAACCATTAGCCGCGAATCCCCCCTCTGCTAGCCCCATCCGCAGACATTGAAGGGACGCTTTTTCAGGAGCGAAATTGGTTTCAGACCTTGCACTAACGGCTAACGGTTGCCACAGCGCTTATTCGGGCCAAAACAGCCTCTTTTTTACGCTAACGGTTGCCACGGAGCTTATTTACAGAAAAACCGGGGCGAATCAAGCAAAAAAGCGAAAATAAGCGCGGTGGCAACCGTTACAATTTGCAAACCCCCATTTTGG
>NZ_JCAPET010000114.1:0-669 GCF_059735245.1 Gorillibacterium sp. sgz306347 | reverse complement strand
CGCTGACCAGATGCAACGATCCAAAACCGTCGCCCGGGGCGCTGATCAGATGCAACGATCCAAAACCGTCGCCCGGGGCGCTGACCAGATGCAACGATCCAAAACCGTCGCCCGGGGCGCTGACCAGATGCAACGATCCAAAACCGTCGCCCCGGGCGCCGAACAAATGAGCCAAGACCGTCACCGAGGCGCCGACCAGACGAAATGAGCTAAAATCGTCACCAATGATCCGAACCGTTGCCACGGGTGTCCGCCTGGATCAATGATCCAAAACCGTCGCCTGTGGCACCGATCGGACCGCAATGATCCCATACCTTGCCCCCGTCGCAAGTCGGCTGGTCATTGCTGTTTCGTTTTGTGCCCATCACAATCCGCCCCGTCCTTGTTATGCTCCGTGGGGTTGCATTGTGCCTCGTCCTGTTCCACTCCACGGCAATACGGATTCCCGAAGAAAAAAACCCGAAGGCCCGGTAGTGGCCTTCGGGTTTTGTGATTTTTCAGAAAAATGGCGTGCGGAATTCCCCAGCGCAGCTTTCCTTCCGGAACTCCATTGCGGATTCCCTCCCGCAGCCTCCCCGGAATGGGGGCGACTCCCGCCGGTGATAACCTACCGGAGCCAAGTCTGCCGAAGCACCGCCCGCCGGAACATCACCCGTCGAAGCGCCACCT
>NZ_JCAPET010000113.1:0-675 GCF_059735245.1 Gorillibacterium sp. sgz306347 | reverse complement strand
AGTTCCGCTTGAATTCCACTAGAGTTACGCTATAGTTCCGCTTGAGTTACGCTTGAGTTACGCTAGAGTACCGCTTGAGTTACGCTAGAGTTACGCTAGAGTACCGCTTGAGTTCTGCTAGAGTCCCGCTTCGATCGTCACACATACGCTAACGGTTGCCACAGCGCTTATTTGCCCAAAAATCGGTCTTTTTTTTCTCTAACGGTTGCCACAGGGCTTATTCGGGGAAAATCGAGCCAAAACAAGCAAAAAAGCCAAAATAGCCGCTGTGGCAACCGTTAGAATTTCAAACGCCTCATTTTTGGGCAAATAGCCTCTGTGGCAACCGTTAGAATTTCAACCTCCTTTTTTGGGCAAATAGCCGCTGTGGTACCATTAGAATTTCAACCACTTCTTTTGGGCAAATAACCGCTGTGGCACGGTTAGCCACCTCCGCTCCGACCGCTCCGGCCATTGCACCACCGATAATCGAAATTTGGGTTCGCTTTATATTCAAGCTGGAAAAATTTTTGTTTAGCTCCCGACATTTTGGGGAAATTGCATTGGACTGCTCTGCTTCTGCTTCTGCTTCTGCTTCTGCTTCTTCCACTCACCGTTACTTCTACTTTTACCTCTACCTCAACTTCTACCTCTACCTCAACTTCTTCTATTTCTACCTCTACCTCAACATCTTCT
>NZ_JCAPET010000112.1:0-681 GCF_059735245.1 Gorillibacterium sp. sgz306347 | reverse complement strand
CCGATGGCGCAGGCGAGTGGCTGCTGACGCCGGTAAGCTGCCCCCCGCCTAAGGCGGACGCTGATGCCAGGCGGACTACGCGGACTCCGGCGGTATGCCGATGGCGCAGCCGAGTGGCTGCTGACGCCGGTAAGCTGCCCCCCGCCTAAGGCGGACGCTGATGCCAGGCGGACTACGCGGACTCCGGCGGTATGCCGATGGCGCAGCCGAGTGGCTGCTGACGCCGGTAAGCTGCCCCCGCCTAAGGCGGACGCTGATGGCGCATGCAGTTGCCCGTCAATGCAGGCGAGCTACCGTCAGCAGAGACGAACTGCTCCCGATTGAAGCTGGACCATAACGCCGATGGCGCTAGCGGACTGCCTTCAGCTACGGCGAACTGCGCTAGCTCGATTGCTGCCGACGGCTAACGGTTGCCACAGCGGCTATTCGCCTCAAAACGGGCCTTTTTGAAATCTAACGGTTGCCAGCGAGCCTATTTGTGAATAAAAGCGTCTCAAACGGCCAAAAACACCCCAATAAGCGCTGTGGCAACCGTTACAATTTTTCAAAGCTCATTTTGACCCAAATAAGCTCCGTGGCAACCGTTAGCCGATGCGACCGCCTGCAACCGACGCAAAATGGATAGCTCTTCTGCCAACCAGCTCCCTTCCGCCGCCCATCCGGGCTGCCGACATCCCCGGC
>NZ_JCAPET010000111.1:0-709 GCF_059735245.1 Gorillibacterium sp. sgz306347 | reverse complement strand
CCTTCCGGCCGCTGTTGGTTTCGGATTTCCCGAACAAGCCGCTAGCCGCGGAAGAAATCCGAAACCAAAGGCGGACGCGCTGAAGCGCTTCTTCAGGCTCAAACTCCCCTTCGTTCCGTACCGGACGATCCGGCTCCGCATTTGAAAAGCGGAGCGTTCCGGAAAACGTCCGGAGCGTCACTGCGGGGAGATTTGGCCTTCCGGCCGCTGTTGGTTTCGGATTTCCCGAACAAGCCGCTAGCCGCGGAAGAAATCCGAAACCAAAGGCGGACGCGCTGAAGCGCTTCTTCAGGCTCAAACTCCCCTTCGTTCCGTACCGGACGATCCGGCTCCGCCTTTGAAAAGCGGAGCGTTACGTCCGGAGCGTCACTGCGGGGAGATTTGGCCTTCCGGCCGCTGTTGGTTTCGGATTTCCCGAACAAGCCGCTAGGCGCGGAAGAAATCCGAAACCAAAGGCGGACGTGCTGAAGCGCTCCTTCAGGCTCAAACTCCCCTTCGTTCCGTACCGGACGATCCGGCTCCGCTTTTGAAAAGCGGAGCGTTACGTCCGGAGCGTCACTGCGGGGAGATTTGGCCTTCCGGCCGCTGTTGGTTTCGGATTTCCCGAACAAGCCGCTAGGCGCGGAAGAAATCCGAAACCAAAGGCGGACGTGCTGAAGCGCTCCTTCAGGCTCAAACTCCCCTTCGTTCGAAGAAATCCGAAACCAAA
>NZ_JCAPET010000110.1:0-726 GCF_059735245.1 Gorillibacterium sp. sgz306347 | reverse complement strand
ACAGGCGTGGAGGTAGAGCACTGATTGGATGCGGGGCCCGCCAAGGGTTACCAAGTTCAGTCAAACTCCGAATGCCACGAACTGGTCACCGGGAGTCAGACGGTGAGTGCTAAGATCCATCGTCAAGAGGGAAACAGCCCAGACCATCAGCTAAGGTCCCCAAGTGTGTGTTAAGTGGGAAAGGATGTGGAGTTGCTTAGACAACCAGGATGTTGGCTTAGAAGCAGCCACCATTGAAAGAGTGCGTAATAGCTCACTGGTCGAGTGACTCTGCGCCGAAAATGTAACGGGGCTAAACACGCCACCGAAGCTATGGCTAGCAGAATAATTCTGTTGGGGTAGGGGAGCGTTCTGTATTCGTGGAAGGTATACCGTAAGGAGTGCTGGAGGATACAGAAGTGAGAATGCCGGTATAAGTAACGAAAAGACGGGTGAGAATCCCGTCCGCCGAAAACCCAAGGGTTCCTGAGGAAGGCTCGTCCGCTCAGGGTAAGTCGGGACCTAAGGCGAGGCCGAAAGGCGTAGTCGACGGACAACAGGTTGAAATTCCTGTACCACCGTAAGCCGTTATGAGCGATGGGGTGACGCAGGAGGGTAGTGACGCAGGCCGATGGAATGGCCTGTCCAAGCAGCGAGGCTGGTGAGTAGGCAAATCCGCTCATCGTAAGGCTGGGCTGTGATGGGGAGGGAAAATTACAGTACCGAAGGTCATGATCTCACACTGCC
>NZ_JCAPET010000011.1:0-120894 GCF_059735245.1 Gorillibacterium sp. sgz306347 | reverse complement strand
GTATCCCCGGCGCCATGTTCGGCTGCATCGACGCGGGCAGAATGCCGGGCGCTGGATAAGTCATGCCTGCGCCCGCCCAAGGACTGGAATAAGGGGTTGCTTGCGGCAAATAATCGCCTTTCCCTCCGAATCCGCCCAGGCTTTCTTTTCCGTAGGACTGATACCCGAAAGGTTGGGTTTGGTAAGGTGAAACCGTCTGGGGCTGCTGCGGGTAAGACGACGGGCATTCAAACTGCGCGTGGCTGGCGGCAAAAGGATACTGCGGATAGTTTCCGCACAGCCCCGGCGTGATCGTTTGATCGGCCGCATACTGCGGCTGCCAGCCGTAGGGTACGGGGGCGGCGTTTTCTTTGCCCTCTTTCATGGAAGGGGAAAAGGGCGCCTGCACGGCCATGTTTCCACCGCTCGGATAGCCGCCGGCTTCCGCAGCCGGGACCTCGACCTGCATAAAGAGCTGCTGCGAATAATACTGGACCGGAGCCATGCCGCCCGCCTCCTGCTGAGAAATTAGCGGCTGCGAAGCGTTTTTGTCCGGTACCGAGTAAGGGAACTGCGGGATGTCGGAAAGCTGGGGCATCCAATCGGAAGCGGCCGGCTTTGTTTGGCTTTTCATAGTTGCAGTAGGAAGGAAATTGTCGGACGGCTTGACAAGCTCCGCAGGCTTCACAATTTCTGCCGGCTTCACGGTCTCCGCAGGCTTTACGTTTTCCGCTGGCTTCACATTCTCCGCGGGCTTCACGGGTTCCGCCGGCTTCACATTCTCCGCGGGCTTCACGTTTTCCGCCGGCTTCACATTCTCCACGGGTTTTACATTCTCCGCGGGTTTCACGGTTTCCGCCGGTTTCACATTCTCCACGGGTTTTACATTCTCCGCCGGTTTTACGTTCTCGGCAGGCTTCACATTTTCCGCCGGTTTTACGTTCTCGGCGGGCTTCACGTTTTCCGCCGGCTTCACATCCTCCGCGGGCTTCACGTTTTCCGCCGGCTTCACATTTTCTACAGGAGCCGTGCTGGTTTTCTTCTGCTCGATCGGCGCCGTGCTCGCTTTTTTCTGCGCGGGTGCGGTGTTGGCTTTGTTATGAGCCGGAGCCGCCGGAATGGTACCTGCCCCCGCACCAGCTCCTGCTTCCGCTCCCGCGCCCGTTCCGGCGTTTTCCGTTTGGGCGGGTGTGCCGCCCGAATGTTTGGGGATGTAAACCACCTGTCCCGTCATAAGAATGTTCGGGTTGGTGATTTGGGGATTCGCGTCAATCAGGCTCTTCAGGGAAACGCCGTAGGCTTTAGCCAGCTTCCACATGGTATCGCCCTGTTTAACCGTGTGGGCCATCATGCCCTGCGGCGGAACGGGGACCGAGCCCGACGGGATCTTGATTTTCATCCCGATGTCCAGCTTGTCGGGATTCGTCAGCTGGGGATTCGCGGCGATGAGCTTGTCGAGGTCTACCTTGTATTTTTTGGCCAGCTCATACAGCGTATCCCCTGCTTTCACCACATGAATTTTCAAAACAGTTCCCTCCTTCGATTGGTCAAACGCCGGTCCGCTAGCGGGGACAGCCGGCTCGTCATTCCGGGTGTAACGGGTTCCTGCCCAGATTTTCATTACAGTGTATGCGGGCGTATGGGCGTTTGACATCCCAAAGGAAAAAAAATCCGGTTTTTCGCCCGCAAAAACAGGCGTTTCGACCGAAAAAAGTCCAATCCTGAATCCAGACCGCGTCTTCCGAGCTGTATCCTGGCTTGTTGAAGGGGTGCGGGGTAAGCAGTTTAACCTGTGGAAAAAAGCCGGGTTCCGGCGGCGCTGCTTCGGTTCGCTCCCTTTCATTCCGGTTAAAATACCGTTTCCCCATACGGAAGAAGTCGTTTTCCGGAAATGCCGTGACAACTCACGGTTGCAGCCTGGGAACGGTACATGATGCCGGTTATCGCCACTGGCGGGTGAAGGCGGAGAAGTCCCGTTCCGCTCCCGCTGAGCATCAAAAGAATTCAGAAGTCCCGTTTCGCTCCCGCTGAGCATCAAAGAATTCAGAACTCCCGTCCCGCATCCGCTGAGCATCAAAAGAATTCAGAAGTCCCGTCCCGCATCCGCTGAGCATCAAAGAATTCTGAACTCCCGTCCCGCTCCCGCCGAGCATCAAAAGGACCCACCGGTTGTTCTAACGGTTGCCACCGAGCTTATATGACCAAAAATGAGGGTTCGGAAACTGTAACGGTTGCCACGGAGCTTATTTTCGCTTTTTCTGCTTGATTGAGCCGTTTTCAACCCCCATAAGCGCTGTGGCAACCGTTAGATCAAAAAAAGGGCCGTTTTTGCCCGAATAAGCGCTGTGGCAACCGTTAGCCTCCCATGCCCGGCCGAGCGAAACAGACTACAAAGTTACCGACGACGCATCCTACACAAATCTCCATCAATGGATCGCACGCACGCACGCACGCAAATGCCGCGACAACTCGCTTACCCAAAACTCAATTATGACACTGGGCAAAACGGTAGCCAGCTCCCCCGCACCATTCCCATAACGCGGCCTCCTCCCCTTTCGTTTCCCGCCCTCCCTCTTCTGGCAATCACGCGTCCCTTGGAGGCGAAGCATTTAATCCGGCCAACCGCCGTAGCGCCGTAGCACTCATTCCGCTTCCCGGCGACACGAATGCGAACCTTGTCCCGCCCCGGCCGGAAAAACAAAAAAGCCCGCCTTCCGGAAACGGAATGGCAGAGCCTGCGCAAAAAATAACGGCGGCGGGCCCCAGCCCGCGCCGCACGTATAAAAAATCGAAGCCTTCTCCGCTACACGAGATCCGGCTGGTACGAATAAACCGGGTAAGACCCCATCACCCGCACCTGGAACCCGAGCGCCTCAATTTCGGCAAAAGCCGACTGAAGCAGAACCGAATCCGCCGGCATTTCGATGTCGATGTAAAAATAATACGTCCCGAGCGCCAGCTTGGTCGGCCGGGATTCCAGCTTGGACAGGTTGATGCGCCTCCAGGCAAAAGCCGACAGCAGCTGATGCAGGGCGCCGGGAAAATCCTCCGGCGGCGTCGCCACAATGGTCGTCTTGATCCGTTCCGGCTCCGGCAGTTCGGGGACGCCGCCGCCGACCAGCACGAACCGGGTAAAATTGTTTTGGTGATCGGTGATATTGGCGGCCAGGATGTCCAGCCCGTAGATGCCCGCCGCCAGACGGGAGCCGATCGCCGCCACGCCTTCGCCCGGGCTGCTTTCACTGGCGATCCGGACGCCTTCGGCGGTGCTGCTTGCGTTCTCCTGCTCCACTCCCGGTAGCGCCGTATTCAGAAACTTCCGGCACTGCGCGGTTGCGACAGGCATGGAAACGACCTTGCGGATGCCCCGAAACACGTCTCCGTCTTTCGTCACTTCGCTCCGCCGGCCGATCAAATTCTGAATGGACGGATAAACCCATTCGGCGCGGATCGGCAGCCGGTTGTCGTGAATAAGATGATCCATGTGCAGGCTGACGGAGCCTTCAATGGCATTTTCGATCGGCACCGCCGTCCAGTCGGCCTCCCCCGAAGCCGCCGCCAAAAAGGTATCGGCTACGTTCCGGTAAGGAACAAATGCAAAATTCTGTTCATAGCCCTTCAGGAAATGGCGAACCGCTTCCTCCGTGACGGTTCCGTGCGGGCCAAGAAAGGCGATCTTTTTCACCGGGCGTCCCCCTTCCCGGCTTCCTCCGCAAAGCGGACGTGGTCGCCGGCCAACGTTTCCAAGCGCGCCCCTTCCCGGCAGGGCTTCAGCCAGCGGATTTCCGCAGCGGTTCCCGCCTCCGCCAGCGTGGCGGCCAGAAACCGCTCCAGTTCTTCCTTACGGTTTTCCGCCGCGTCAACGAGGGCGATCAGCGTCGGCCCCGCGCCCGAAAGGGCCGCTCCAAGCGCGCCGTGCTCCGACGCCCCTTCCAGCACTTCCTTCATGCCGGGAACCAGAGCGGCGCGGTACGGCTGATGCAGGACATCCTTCATCGCCAGCCGGATTTTGTCGTAGCGTCCGGTAGCCAAAGCGGCCACCAGCAAATTGGAATGCCCGATATTGAACACGGCGTCCTTCATCGGCAGCGTTTGGGGCAGTACCGTGCGCGCCTTCTCCGTGGACAGAGGAAAATCAGGAATGGCCACGACCGCTTCCAGCCGATCCTCGGGTTCAATTTTCAGGCTTTCCGCCCGTTCGCCGTCCCAATAAGCTGCGATAAGTCCGCCGAACAGCGAGGCGCCGACGTTATCGGGGTGTTTTTCAAGCCCGCAAGCCATCTGAAAAAGCTCGTCATCGGACAGCGGAGCGCCGATCAAAGCATTTGCGGCCGCCAGCGCCCCGATGATCGCGGAAGCGCTGCTGCCCAGTCCCCGCGTCAGGGGAATTTCGCTGAGCACGGAAATTTCCAGCTCGGGAACCGAAACGCCGGCCCGGTCGAACACCTTCTGGGCGACCTGGTACAGCAAATTCGTTTTGTCCGCCGGAAGCCCGGCCGTCTCCGCTCCGTGCAGATGAATCCGGGTGGCGGCGGAAGCGCTCATGCCGACCCAGATGTAGAGGTTTAAAGCGAGCCCCAGCGAGTCGAAGCCGGGGCCGAGATTGGCCGTGCTGGCAGGCACCCGCACTCGGACGTTTCGCCCTCCGGTCGGATCGCCAGCTTGCGATAGTCCGTTCATCGGTTTGCTCTCCTTCTGTTCTGTGTCAGCCTTCCACCCGGTAGACGCTGCGTATTTCCCTGACCACATCCAGCTCTTCGAAATTCGTCAGCACCTTCCGCATGGCGGCCCGGCTCGCGTTGTGGGTAATGACGATGATTTCCGCATTCGGGTTGACTTCGTTCGGATGCTGGAACACCGACTCCAGGCTCACCTCGTACTCGGCGAAGATTTGCGTGATCCGGGCCAGAACGCCCGCCTTGTCGGCAACATGAAGGAGCAGAAAATATTTCGAGCAAATCTGCTCGTCGGTCCGCAGCTTTTTCTCGTGATAGGCGGGCGCAAGCTGCGCTCCGTTTACGCCGAGGCGCATGTTTTTGGCCACCGCCACAAGGTCCGCGACAATGGAAGTCGCGGTCGGCATTTCGCCGGCCCCTGGCCCGTAAAACATCGTCTCCCCGACCGCTTCCCCGTATACGTAAACGGCGTTAAACACCCCGTCCACGCTGGCAAGCGGGTGGCCGGCTTTCAGAAGCGTCGGCTGTACGCTGACGCTGATCGAGTCCTCCTGGCGTTCGGCGATGCCGAGCAGCTTCATTTCGTAACCGAGCCGTTTGGCGTAGGCGATGTCCTCGATGGTGACGCGCGAAATGCCCCGCACGCTGACATCGGACAGCTCGACATTGACGTTGAAGCCCAGCTTGGCGAGAATGGTCATTTTGCGGGCCGCGTCAAGCCCCTCCACATCCGAGGTCGGGTCCGCTTCGGCATAGCCCAGCTCCTGCGCTTCCTTCAAAACGTCCGCGTAATCGGCGCCTTCGTCGCTCATTTTGCTCAGGATGTAGTTGGTCGTTCCGTTGATGATGCCCATAATCTTGATAATCCGGTCGGATGAGAACCCTTCCGTCAACGTGCGGATGATGGGAATGCCTCCGGCCACGCTGGCCTCGTACATGATGTCGCAGCCGTTTTTTTCGGCCAGGGCCATGATTTCGGTGCCGTGCAGCGCCATCAGGTCCTTGTTCGCCGTTACGATGTGCTTTCCGTTCCGGAGCGCGCGAAGCAGGTGGCCTTTGGCGGGCTCCACGCCGCCCATAACCTCGATGATGACATCGATGTCCGGGTCATTCAGAATCGCCTCGGGATCGTCCGTAAGCTTCGCCGGATCGACGCTGACGCCGCGGTCCTTGCTCACATTCTGGACGAGAACGCGGGTGATTTCAATGGCGGACCCTACCTGTCGCTGCAGGTCCTTCTGGTGGCCTTCGACGATGCGCACGACTCCTGTGCCGACCGTGCCAAGGCCGAGCATGCCCACTTTGATCGGTTTCATAAAGCTTGCGAACCCTCCTTCGGTATGAAAAAATACAAGTACGGCCCCCGCTATCCCCGGCCGATTACGGAAACGCCGTTCACGCCGTCGATTTCGTCCACCCGCCGGAGCAGCTCCGCGAGGCCGGTCCCCAGCTTGGATACGTCCGCCGTGAGCACCACGTTGGCCATTTCCTGCAAAGGGAGCGACTGGTGGATCGTCAGCACGCTGGCGCCGCTTTCGGCAAGCGTGCCAAGCACGCGCGAAAGGATGCCGGGGCGGTGATCGAGGGTAAGCGATACGGTGACGATGCGTTCCCGGTCAAGCCGGCTGAGCGGATGAATGCCGTCCTTGTATTTGTAAAAAGCGCTGCGGCTCAATCCGACCCGGTCCACCGCTTCGTGAACCGTTTTGGCTTGGCCCCGGGCGAGCAAATCCTTCACTTGAATCGTCTTTAGCAAAGCTTCGGGCAGGATGTCTTCCTTGACGACATAATAGCGTTCGTTCGCTTCTTGCTTCAACGCGCGAGAGTCCTCCCCCTGTAGACGCGTGTTTATGTATAGTGGACATTATAGCCGATCCTCCCCAGGACGGCAATCTTTTTTCCAGGAGGCTTTGGCATTGGTAAACCTTCGCATGATGGCGGTCGGCATACTGTTCAACGGGGACGATTTGCTGATGATGAAGCGCTCCCCCGACCGGGCGCTGCATCCCGGCTCGTGGGCGGCGGTCGGCGGCCATTTCGAGCCGGCGGAAATGACCGTCCCGGAAGCGGCTTGCCTACGGGAAATCCGCGAAGAAACCGGGTTTCGTCCCGATGATCTGACAGGGCTCAAGCTGAGCTACGTGCTGCTGCGGCTGAAGGGCGACGAGCTGCGGCAGCAGTTTTTCTACACCGCCGAAACGACTCGCCGCGACTTCGTCGACACCCGGGAGGGGACCCTGCACTGGATTCCCCGAAGCGAGGTGCTGCGGGAGGACCGGGACATCCCATTTGTGTACCGTTCGCTTCTCGCGCATCTGTTTCAGTTCGGGCCCGCCCCGCATCCGTGGATCGGAACGGCCGGCTGGACGGTGCAGGACGGAAGCGGCCAGCCGACGGTCCATTGGCTTCCGCTGCTTGATCCGCAGGTGCTGTAATTTTGCAAGAAAAAGAACCTTTTCCGCAGGCGGAGCCATAAGCGTCCGAATCGAAGCGGAGAAGGTTCTTTTTGCTGGTCGATTGGCTAATAATTATAAATATCAGTAACCTTGCCGTCTGTAAAGACAACATACTGGAATCCGTCATAGCCCCATACTTCGATTAGTTTCCCTGCGACAGCCGAGCTGCTTCGGTTCTCGGGGGGTCCCCAGGATATAAGCACCTGCTCTTTTGTCATTCCGATGCTGACGATGGATTTTTTGAGCTTTTCCCAAATGGCGTTGGACCAGTTGTATTTTTTTCGCGGATCGGTCGTAAAGAATATATCGGTGCTGGTCAGCGTGGAGACAACTTCGCGGGCCGAAATTTCGTAGGAATAACCGTATTTCCCTGGGGACGTCTCAAAAACAATTCGGAACTCCCCTTCGTAGTTGGGCAAGATATCATGCACCTTCACCTTGGAAAAGCGCTCCAGGCCGCTGTAGTAGTTTACCCAATACGTTCGTCCGATCAGCTTGGTCAAGTTGCCAAGATGGGCTTTCTTGAGCACTTCGGCGGTGTCAGGCGTCATGACGGTGATCATGCTGGAGCCGACCTTCATCTCAAGAGCCTTCCATTTATCGTTCCACTTAAGCCCGATGCCCATCGCCTTCGCAAAAAGCGACGCGGGTACAACCGTCTCGTTGTTCTGCGTGCCCGGAATTGCCGGCATGGCGACCGTTTTGCCGTTCACCTTGGCATTTTTGCTCCCTTTTACTATTTCAATGGATGTCTTCCCAATGCGAACCTGGAATGTTTTTGTCGCAGCTGTATAAGCGGTTGTTCCTCCTAATGCGGCTACAACGGGCTTCAGCGGCACAAAGGTCGTTCCTTTAACCTGAACGCCATTCTGAATATTATGGCCGAGGCTGGCTGTGACAGTCAGCGTTTTGCTCACGCCGCCTTCGGTTACGGTAATTTTCGCATCGCCTACGCCAAGGACCTTGACGGTTCCGTTATCCTGCGGCTTAAGCAAATGAGGTTTATCCACCGTCACCTGCGCATCTTTGAGCGGAATGACGAGCCTGCCTCCATTTGTGTAAGTCACGGACACGTCCGCCTTGATGCTGTCTCCGACCTTGGGCTTCAGATTTGCCAAAGTAAACCCAAGATTTTTCACTGCGGGCACCTCGATTTTAGTCAATTTCCCGTTTTCGAAGCGATACCAGTTTCCATCCGTTTTGTAAACGTCGAAAGTATCGGAGTCTTGCTCGTTTGCGGTTTTTACCACGCCAGTCAGTCCGGTGATTTGATCCAGGCGACCGAGTAGCCATCTCCATACGGTTCCGTCCTTGCGGGTAATAAGCAATACCTGGGAGGCGGTAAAACCGATGTGGGCGCCGTCCGCCACCAATTCTCTAGGAAGCGTCGGTTTCTCGTCCGCCTGCGAAGAGGTGTCCTTAAACAGGTAATCGTAGTAAACCACTTTTCCGCTACGATCCAAATAGGCCAATTCATCTTCCAGGGCATCCACCATGGCAATGCTGACCGGATTTCGCGTCTGCCCGTTTACATTTCCATGGTAAATCTCCCCGTTCACATCAATCGCAGCCAAATACTCTTCCCCGCCGATAAGGGCAATGGAGTTCGTAGAAGCTTTTATGGCTTTTCCGTTTTCGTAGTGCCACAAGGTTCCTTGGGCATCGAGTGCGTAGGACCCGGCAATCTGCTTAATACCCGTAACGCCAGGAATTGGTTTTACCGTCCCTTTGTCGAGAGAAAACCAGCTTCCATCCTCCGTGAAGCCCATTGAGCTCTCCGGAGAAAACGCCGCCAGTCCAGGGTAATCCAGCTTTTCCAGTCCATTCGCTCCGTCGTGCCAAAACGGCGTTTTGTCATTCCACAGTGTTCCGTCGCTCAGCAGCATGCCATTGTCACCAAATAACTGAACAATTTCCGGCTGCTTCGCGGCCTCCGCCTTCGGTGCATGCGGCCCCCAGGTGCCCAGCGCCAATCCGATGGCCAGCGCTCCGGCAACGATTCTTTTCATGGTTCATCCCCCGTTAGTAACGATTCCATTTTTTGAGACAACGAAACCATTATACGGGAGGACAACCGACCTGTATACCGTTATTTTCCACAGTTTACAACCGTTCGGCGGCATCCTTGTCGAAGGTCCGGATCAGCCGCTCCAATTCGTTGGCGACCACAAAGAGATTGGCCCGGTTTTCGAATTCGACGCGCGAATCGGGAAGCGGCAGGCTTTTGTGGTAATCGCGGATTTCCTTCAGCTTGTCCCGCAAGCCGACCACCTCCTCCGGTTCTCCGACCCTTTCGCTGAGCTGCGCCACAAAATCGCCGATGCGCACGCTCTGCTCCAGCTTCCCGGTAACGGCCGAGATAAAAGGCAGCAGATGCTCCAGGATTTCGGCCTGCCGCTTTTTGAGCTGAAAATGCCGGTAATAGGAGGTTTCCTTGCGCCATGGCTTGTTTTCGTGATCCAGCTGCGCCGTTCCCTGCGCTTTTTTCAGCACATCGGACAGCTCCAGTAGCTCCCGCCCGTCCCAGCTTGTTTTGCCTTCCTGCAAGTACGAGGCGTATTCCTTCAAAATGGCGGCGATCAGCCGGTCGCACTCCCGCTTGTACCGGTCCAGCTCGCCGTCGATGCTCGGCATGTACCAGTTGATGAGAAGCGCGGTGCCGAGGCCGATGGTGATGACCAGAAACTCGTTCAGAAAAAAGGCCCATTCCAGCTGATGATGCATGTAAACGTGCATGACGATAACGGAGCTGCTGGCGAGCCCCTCCTGGATTTTCAGCCTCACGCAAATCGGGATAAACAAGAGCAGCAAAACAAAAAACGTGAGCGCATGATAACCGATCGTTTCAAACAATACGCTGGACAAGGCCAGGCTGATCAGACATGCGAAAAAGCGGCTCATGGCCGCGCGAAGCGATTGCTTGCGGGATTTCTGGATGCAGAGCAGCGTCAAAATCCCGGAGGAGCTGTAGTACTGAAGCTGCAGAAACTGCGCAAAAAAAACCGACAGGCTCACGCCGAAGGCGGTTTTGAGCGTGCGGAAGCCAATCTTCACCGGAGTCACCTGCTGTCGTGGAAAATATGGAAAAAGTGCATGTTGCAAACAAGCGATGGTTTCAGGGGAGTCCGCCTCCGGCCGAAATCATCGCTTGTTTGTCCTTACTCGTGCTCGACGAACTCGAATTCAAAATCGCCGATCCTTACATAATGGCCGTCCTTCGCGCCGCGCTTGCGCAGCTCGGCGTTGACGCCCCGTTTCCGCATGATGCGGTCGAACCGCAGCAGCGCGTCCTGGGAGTTGAGCTGCATCCGCTTCAGCATCCGCTCGATGCTCGGGCTCTGGACGATAAAGGTGTCGTTTTCCCGGGTGATGACGATATCGTCCGGGTCTTCTTCCTTGCCGAACCGGTATACCTTGCGCTCTTCCTCTTCGGCGACTTCTTCGACCGCCGGCTGGTCGGGAATGGCGTCCAGAATATCCGCCGCCCGGTAAAGCAGCTCGCGGATGCCCATCTGCGCCGCCGCCGCGATCGGGAAAATCTCCAGCTCGCCGCGGCCGGCTTCCGCCAGCTTGGTCCGGAACTCGGCCAGGTTCTGCTCCGCTTCGGGCACGTCCATTTTGTTCGCGGCGATAATCTGCGGGCGCTCCTCCAGCTTCGCGTTGTAGAGCTTCAGCTCGTCGTTGATCTTCACCCAGTCGTCGAAAGGATCGCGGCCGTCCGTAGCCGCCATGTCGATCACGTGAATGATGACGCGCGTCCGCTCGACGTGCCGTAAAAATTCATGGCCGAGGCCGACGCCGGCATGTGCGCCCTCGATAAGGCCCGGCAGGTCGGCCATCACGAAGCTCCGGCCGTCGCCAACGTCAACCACGCCGAGGTTCGGCGTGAGCGTGGTGAACGGATACGCCGCAATCTTCGGCTGGGCGGCCGAAACGACCGACAGCAGCGTCGATTTGCCGACGCTCGGAAACCCGACGAGCCCGATATCGGCCATCACCTTCAGCTCCAGCACGACCCACCGCTCCTGACCTTCCTCGCCTTTCTCGGCGATTTCCGGCGCGGTGTTGGATGCCGTCACGAACCGGGTATTGCCCCGTCCGCCCCGTCCGCCCTTGGCGACCACGACTTCCTGTCCGGCCCGCGTCAGGTCGGCGATCACTTCCTTCGTATCGTCGTCGACGACAATCGTTCCCGGGGGAACGCGGACGACCATGTGCTCGGCGTTGGCGCCGTGCATGCTTTTGTTCCGACCCTTGACGCCGCGGTCGGCTTTGAAGTGCCGCTGGTAACGGAAATCCATCAGCGTCCGCAGCCCCTCGTCGACGCGGAAAATCACGTCGCCGCCCCGGCCGCCGTCGCCGCCGGCCGGTCCGCCCTCCGGCACGTATTTTTCCCGGCGGAAGGCCACGACTCCGTCGCCCCCGTCGCCGCCTTTTACAAAAATCTTCGCTTTATCGACAAACATGCCGCCACCTCATTTCGCTTGGAAGGGCAGCCGGACGGCAATCTCCGCGCTCCCTTCGTTCCAGTGCTGTTCCGTCTTCAGCCGTTCCCCGGCGTATCCCGCCAGAAGCTTGTCCAGCTCGGGTCCGGTTTCCGGGGCAATGCTTCCCGTATATACAAAATCCAGTAGAATGCCGTCTTCCTCTTCGTCCAGCGCCAGGCTGAGGGTACCGGTTTCTTCCGCATCCGGCGACTCCCGGGAGGCAAACCACTCCGTCACGTCGCGAATCAGCGCCACCGCACGTTCGCCGCGCGCCGGCAGCCGGTCAAGCCGGACGTCGCCCTCGATGTCGAAATCCAGCAGAAGCGGACGGTTGGCCGCCCGAAACGCATAATAGTAGGCCGTCAGGGAAGGGGCGCCCAGCTTCGCCAGGCTGCTTTCCTGCTGCACCTTTGCGTTTATTCTGCCCACGTATTCTTCCAGCCTATCCCGTTTGCCCATCTGGATATAGCCCAGCAGAACCTGGATGTTGTTCATCCAGTCATGCCGGTACACGGACAAAATCCGCAGCAGACGGTCTTCGCCCTCGCGTTCCGTTTCCGTCACCCGAACCCGGGTCCATGCGTACCCGCAGCCGGCAGCCAGAGCGGCAAACGCCAGCCGGAGCGCCACATTCGGAACAAGCGCCGCCGCAAGCAGCGCTCCCGCAAAGCAAACGGCCGGCCACAGGCGGACGGCTTTCCCTTTCCCCATCGCGTACCCTCTCCCGTTCGGGCGCCGCACAGCGCGGCCCCGCTCCCAAAGTATACCACAGCCCGAAACGCCCCAAAAGGGCGAGGAACGCGGATGCCGGACGATTCGGGCAAGCGGAGCCGGCGAATCCCGCAAAAAAGCCCCGGCTCGGATGAGCCGGGGCGCATGCTTCACGTGGGGTGGATTAACGTTCTACGGAAGCTGCAACCGGAGCTGCAACTGCCGGGTAGACGCTCACTTTCTTGCGGTCGCGACCCCAGCGTTCGAATTTGACGACGCCTTCCACTTTGGCGTACAGCGTGTCATCGGAACCGATGCCCACGTTCGTGCCCGGGTGGATTTTGGTGCCGCGCTGGCGGTACAGGATGCTTCCTGCGGTTACCGTCTGGCCGTCCGCGCGTTTTGCGCCAAGGCGTTTCGCGTGGCTGTCACGGCCGTTCTTCGTGGAACCTACGCCCTTCTTCGAAGCAAACAGCTGAAGATTCAGTTTCAACATGTGTAGTCTACCTCCTTCTTGCGTTATTGGTTTGAAACCGGACTGCTATATAATCTCCGTAGGACTCTTCAATCGACTGCAGCATGACCGCCATGGATTCAAGCAGCAACTGGACGTGTTCCCTCTTCGCAGGGTCGAGGTCGTCCGGCAGCCTCGCGCTCAGAAAGCCGTTCTTCATCCGGCTCTCCGGTACGGTTCCGGTCAGCTTCTCGATCGCATTGACCGTGCCCACCGTCACCGCCGAGACTCCGGCACAAACGATATCTTCGCCCGGGTCCGCATAATGCGCGTGTCCTTCTACCCGAAACGAGAGGATAGCGCCGTCCGTTCTGTCGCGCTCAATGGATACCTGGATCATACAGCCTTACGCCTGGATCTTGCCGATCACAACTTTGGTGTAGGGCTGACGATGGCCTTGCTTGCGGCGGTAGTTCTTCTTCGCTTTGTATTTGAAGATCGTGATCTTCTTGCCTTTGCCCTGCTTCTCGACTTTCGCCGAAACGGATGCGCCCGATACGAGCGGAGCGCCGATCGTCAAACCCGCATCGCCGGAAACGGCGAGAACGCGGTCGAAGGTTACTTCTTCGCCTTCGCCTGCGGTCAGCTTCTCGATGAAGAGAACATCGCCCTCTTGCACCTTGTACTGCTTGCCGCCGGTTTCAATGATTGCGTACATTTTGTTGCACCTCCTCATGTCTAAGACTCGCCAGTACCCAAGGTGGCGCAGCCGGTAAAACGGCCGTGCTCTTCGACCCGGTTTGAGCGGTTGGGGCATGTTTTGCAACACACTGATCTATGATATCACAACTGGGCAAGCAATAGCAATCTTTTTTAGTATTTTTTAAACACCTTTTTGTTCCATTGCAACAAATACGACCCTCCCTAGCCCCTTCCCCATTTGTCTCTGTCTATAATCCTGCAAAAGTGCAGGATTTCCTCGACTGGAAGAGCACTCTTTCCGAAAATGCTGCGATTATGCAGGATTATTGGCGGTTTCCCACGTAATTGCGGCTTACAGGCTCTTAATGCTGCATTATCGCAGCATTTCCGCTTGATTGGCCCCCTTCGTTCAAGAAAATCATGCACATTTGCATTATTCATCCTTTTATCCGGTATCGGCTG
Source organism: Gorillibacterium sp. sgz306347 (assembly GCF_059735245.1). NCBI lineage: Bacteria > Bacillati > Bacillota > Bacilli > Caryophanales > Paenibacillaceae > Gorillibacterium > Gorillibacterium sp. sgz306347. Next base: position 106,967 of record NZ_JCAPET010000011.1, on the reverse strand, counting down.
CACATCGCATCCGGCAAAAGTGAGACGAGAGAAGGAGAAGCCGGGTAAAGCGCGGCGTTCCTATCCCGGCATCTGAGCAGCTTAGGTATCGTTTTTAAAACATCGCTTCCTATCTCCCAGCATCCGGCGTCGTCCTCAAAACATTCGCCTCCTATCTCCCAGCATTTGGCGTCGCCCTTAAAACATCCGCTTCCTATCTCCCAGCATCCGGCGTCGTCCTCAAAACATTCGCTTCCTATCTCCCAGCATTTGGCGTCGCCCTTAAAACATCCGCTTCCTATCTCCCAGCATCCGGCGTCGTCCTCAAAACATTCGCTTCCTATCTCCCAGCATCTGGCGTCGCCCTTAAAACATCCGCTTCCTATCTCCCAGCATCCGGCGTCGCCCTTAAACATCCGCTTCCTATCTCCCAGTATCCGGCGTCGTCCTTGAACACATTTGCTTGTATATCCCCAGCTTGGGCGCCGCCTCTAAAACATTCGTTTCATATCACCCAGCCCGCTCGCCATAAGCCGGCCGGTGCCGCCGCAGGCGGGACAGGTTTCGTAAAACCGGCTCTCCAGCATCTGCCGACGTTTGGTCCGGGTCATTTCGAACAGCCCCAGCTTCGTCCAGCCGATCAGCTGCAGCTTTGTCCGGTCCTCGGCCGCGCACGCCTCCAGCCGGTCGCGGACAGCCTGGCGGTTTTCCTCCAGCCGCATGTCGATGAAATCGACCAGGATGATGCCGCCGGTGTCCCGCAAGCGGAGCAGACGCACCACTTCCTCGGCCGCTTCCAGATTGGTCCGGAACACCGTCTCCTCCAGGTCCGCTTCCCCCGTATAGCCTCCCGTGTTGACGTCAATGACCGTCATGGCCTCGGTCCGGTCCACGATCAGATGCCCGCCGCTTGCCAACGGAATTTTGCGGCGCAGCGCTACCTCCAGCTGCTTGCGCACTCCGTATTCGTCGAAAAGCGAACCCGGGCCGCGGTGCACCTTGACCTTCGCGGTGAGCTCGGGGGCCATGCCGTTCAGGAGCGAAACGATATGCTCGCCCAGCGCCTCGTCGTCGATCACCATTTCGTCGATGCGGTCCGTAAACAAATCGCGCACCAGCCGGGGAATCAGATCGAGGTCGCGATAAATCAGACAAGGAGCGGGCAGATCCGCCGATTTGACCAAGGCGGCCGTCCAAAGATCCTTCAGCAGGGTCCACTCCCGCTCCAGCGTTTCCTCGCTGTGTCCCCCCGCCGCCGTACGCAGAATGAGGCCGTCCGCCTCGCCCCGCACCCGCTCGCCGAAGGCCTTCAGCCGCTGCCGTTCCGCCGTCCCCTCAATTTTCCGGGAAATGGCCGTATAGTTGGCGCCCGGCATATAAACCAGCCAGCGGCCGGGAAGCGAAAAGCGGGCGGTCACCCGCGCGCCTTTGCCGCCTTGCGCTTCTTTTTTCACCTGCACCAAGAGCTCCTGGCCCACCCGCACCAGATCGCCGATGCGCGGCTTGGGCGTCTGCGGGTCTTCCGCGTGGGGCGGCAGCAGCTCGTCCCGGTACAAAAACGCATTCCGTCCCTGCCCGATATCGACAAAGGCGGCCTCCATCCCCGGCAGGACGTTGACCACCCGGCCTTTGTATACGTTGCCGGCCCGCTCGTTTTCCTCCGGGCCCTCCAGGTAAAATTCCGCAAGCCGTCCGTCCTCGAGCAGGGCGACCCGGCTCCAGCCTTTTTCCCATTCCACAACGATTTTCTTCATGCTTTCACCTCGGCAAATCGTTCTCCTGCTTATTCTACAGGAAGACCTCCGAAACCGCACGGCCCGTTTTTTCCCCGCTGAAAAAGGCACCGATAAACGCCTGCTCCGGCACCATTGCGCCCACCTGGCCGCGTGCCGTGCAGACGCAAATCAGATGATACCGGTCGCGCATGAACTGCCGGGCGGTTTCGTCGAGCGTGCGTCCGGCTGGCACCAGCAGCCGGCGGACGGGCGCTCCATGCGCGAGAATGCGATCCGCCGCGGCAAGACGGCCGGCCAGAAAGCGCAAAAACCGGTAGGGCAGGTTTTTCAGGGCGTAGTAATTCGTCGCCGCCAGAAAAAGCCCCACCGCCGCCAGGTTGAGGTGAACGCCGCCGGCAAAAGCCGGAAGGAGCGAAGCGGACGCAAGCGCCAGGCTGAATCCCAGGCTGAGGCGCGCGCATAGCAGCAGGGTCCGGTGGTAGCTGAGCCGGAGGCCGAGCAGGCAAAGCAGCATGCGGCCCCCGTCGAGCGGGTGAATCGGAAGAAGGTTGAAGCCGCCGATCAGCAGATTCGCCTCCATAAAGTACGTCCACCATTCGGCATCCGCGCCAAGCTGCCGCATGAGGAGCGCAAAGCCGGCCATGAGGGCGTTCTGCAAAGGCCCCGCCAGAGCGACCGCCAGCTCCTGAAGGGCGGGAACTCCCTCTCCCTCATCGGTAATGGCGACTCCCCCGAACGGCAGCAGCTTGACCTCCGGGACGCGCCAGCCAAAGCTGCGCGCCGCAGCTACATGCCCAAGCTCATGGATCAGGACGATGCCGAACAGCGTCAGCAGTTCGACGATGTAGCCGGTCAGAGCGGACAGCAGCAGCAGGCACACAAACAGCGGATGCAGCCGGTAGACCGTCCCGAAGCATTTAATCAAAAGCGATCCACTCCGACGGATCGACGGCCTGCCCGTCCACCGTCAGCCAAAAGCGAAAGAGCCCCTTCCCCGTCGTTTCGCTGCGGCGCGCCCGGCCGACGGTTTCACCCGTTTGCACCCAATCGCCTTCGCGAAGGCGGTCCGGCTGGAGCAAAGCATACGAGGATTCGATCCCGCTCGCATGGCGGATCGTAACCGTATAACCGGAATCCTCCCGCTCGCCGGCAAAGGTAACCATCCCCGTGTCAACGGCTTCCACCGCTGTGCCGACGGCGGTCTGCAGCTCGACCCAGGGCTGCTCCGGGGAAAATGCCGCCGTAACAGCAGCCCGTCCGGCGGGCGGGGACAGGGACGCGAGCCGTTTGCCCGCCGCTTCCTCGGCGGCCGGGGGCTGCTTGTGGCGGAAGGCGGGGAGGAAGGATGGCAGCTCGCCAAACCGCTCCTCATACCAGGATGAAAGCGAAGCGGAGTCCCATTCGGCGCTCATTACCGTGACGACAGCTTCCCGGGCGGGACCAAGCACAGGCCAGTCCGCACGAAGGACACCCCAAACGGCCGCGAATAAAAGGAGACTGGCCGCAGCCTGCCGGCGGAGCAGGCGCGAGGTCCTGCCTCCGAAACGGGTGCCGGGTTTGTCCCCGTCCCTCCTCCCTCCGTCCCCCCTTCCTTCGGTCAGTCCTCCAAAGAGCGGCCCCTCAAACAGCAGCCGTTCCTTCTCCTTCCAGACCTGCTCGGGGTCGCGGCCGGGCGGACGGTCGTTTCCGAAAAGGGCAAAGCCCTCCTCACGCCGAAGCCGCTCCAGAGGGCCCGCATCCTGTTCCGGAGACAAAGGCGGGTCCGGCCAAACCGGCGGTTGTCCGGTCCCCGCGGGCGGCGGGGGCCAAGCCGGAGACTGCCCGGAACGGTCCTCCCGGCGGGAATCCGGTTCCCGTGCCCGTACATCCCGGCGAAATCCCTCTTCCCGTGCCCGTTCATCCCGGCGAAATCCCTCTTCCCGTGCCCGTTCATCCCGGCGAAGTCCCTCTTCCCGTGCCCGTTCATCCCGGCGAAATCCCTCTTCCCGTGCCCGTTCATCCCGGCGAAATCCCTCTTCCCGTGCCCGTTCATCCCGGCGAAGCCCCGGTTCCGGTGGCTGTACATTACGGTGGAGCTCCGGTTCCGATCCCCGTAAATTTCCGCCGGACTCCAGGTCCGGCCACCGTTCATCCCGGCCGTTCGCCTGATCCGGCCTGCCCCATGTCCGCCAGAAGGCTTCCGGTTCCGCGCTCCCCCGTTCCGGCCGTGCGGTTTCCTGCTCGGTCGAATGTTCCGCCGCGGGCCGGTGCTTTCCTTCCGCGATCGCTTTAATCCGGTCCTGCCGTCTGCGGCGGACGTTTTCTTTGCTTTCCATATGCTTCCCTCCGGAACCAGGCTTGTTTCTACATCATATGAGGCCCGTCCCGGGAGCATGACCGAAACCGCTCTATCCGCAAGGCACAAGGCGCGAAGAGGCGATTGCGGCCGGGAAGCAAAAACCTCCGCATGCCAACCTTTTTAGGCCGGCCTGCGGAGGGGGTTCATTTTCTTTATTGGCTTACTCTTGATGGAATCGTTCCGGCGGTTACTCGCCCGCTTCCTCCCGTTTTTTTCGGACAACAGCCGATTTCCCAGCCGGCCGCGCAACGGCCGGGGCCTGGTCTTCCAGCTGCAGCAGCAAAGTACGAACCTGGGCGCGGGATATGCCTTCACCCATCAACACAAGCACATCGGGGATGGAACGGGACGGCTGGACCGGCATCAAGGCGATTTTCTTGTAGGCATACTGGAACAAGGAACGCTCGTCCGGCTTGTTATCAAATGTGATCATCCCTTTGGCCCGGTACACTTCCTCGGGCAAGGAAGAAACCAGCCGCTCGAACCGTTCCCGATTTACGGGACGTTCAAAATAATGAGTGTAGACGGTCACGTGGTCGTGGCTAAAAGACTCGGAGCCCGTAGGCGCCGCTTCTTCCCGAGAAGCGGCGGCGCCTATGTGGGCGGCATCAGCGGCCGACCCTTTTGCGCTTCCATTTTCAGCACATTCGTTTTCAGCACTAACTTCCTTGACGCTTTCTTTACCGCTTTCTTTTTCGGCGCCGTCCGACCGCTTCCGCTCCGTCTTCTCCGTTTCCCGTTCTGTGGCGGTTTGCTCCCCGAGCTCCAGCAGCATGTTCATGTCAACCTGCGAATAGGTGGTCGGAATCAAAAGCCCCCGGGGGTTCCATTCCCGCAGACGGCCGATCAAAAAGTCCAGTTCATCCGGAGCCAGCAAGTCGGTTTTGTTGACAACAAGGCAGCCGGCGACACGGATTTGATCCTCCATCAGCATGCGCGTCGGCTTTGAGCCTTTCCGCAGCGTGCCGTCCTTGCCCCCCAGCATGTTGTAAATGTGGTGAGCGTCAACGACGGTAATCACCGATCTCAGCTCTGCCTGCATCACCATGGACGTATCCGTTACGGCCTCGACAATGTCGATCGGGTTGGCGAGTCCGGTCGCCTCCACGATAACCGCGTCCGGGGAATGCTGCTCGATCATCTGCTTGATGGAAACCGACAACTCGCCGCGTACGCTGCAGCAAATGCAGCCGTCCATGATTTCGGCCATCGGCACTTCCTCCTGAACGATCGCCCCGTCCAGGCTTACTTCCCCGATTTCGTTCATGATGACGACCGGCGTAAGGCTTACACGTTTCATTTCATTGAGCATATGGGAGAGCAGCGTCGTTTTCCCGCTGCCGAGAAACCCGGACAACACAAAAATCGGCACCGGCTTCGTATTCATATGGGCCACTCCTTTTATGTAATGATTACGATTAAGATAATTTAACCACACCATCCGCGCAAAAACAAGCGACAACCGCGCTGCCTTATCGCCCTTCAGTTAAACTGCCCCGCGCGTGTCTGCCCGTAACGCTGAATATGGCATCCCGCTGGCTGTCCATTAAGTTGAACTCGTCCGCGCACGGTCTGCTTCTGACGCTAAAATCAGCTAAAACGCATTCCCGAATCCGAATGATTTCTGCAACAGGTAACCAAACCTATCCAGACAAAACCATCATAAACCCGCCTTCACAGCAAACAGAACTCTAACGGTTGCCACAGAGCTTATTTGCTCCAAAAAGACACCTTTCGATTTCTAACGGTTGCCAGAGAGCTTATTTGCCTTAAAAAGAACCTTGATCAGCGTAAAACCCCCAAATAAGCTCCGTGGCAACCGTTAGAATTTTCAAATGCCCTTTTTTGCCCCAATAAGCTCCGTGGCAACCGTTAGCCAATCCGCCCTCCACGCTTCCCTCCCCCGCACGCGCTCCAGCCAAGCCTGTCCCCCGCCCAAAAGCGAAAAACGGCCCCCCCAGCGGGGAGGGACCTAGCACACTAGCACAAACGGAGCGGTTACAATCCGCTCCGTTTGCCTGTCAAATTTTATTACGGGCTGTCAAACCAGTTCTGCCCGCGCTTTCGTAACTTCGTCCTCTTCCGTAACCTCGCTGCCGTGAATGGCCACGCTCATGACAAGACCCATCGATACCATGTTGATTAACAAGGAGGTCCCGCCATAACTGATAAATGGAAGGGTGATTCCGGTGATGGGCATCAGGTTCATCAGCATCGCGACGTTCTGGAAGATTTGGAACACGTAGAGGGAGACGATCCCGATAATCAAATAGCCTCCGCCCCGGTCTTCACTCTCCATGGCGATTACAATCATCTTGTAGATCAGGAAGAAAAACAGCATCAGCAGGGCGGCCGCCCCGACAAAGCCAAATTCCTCGGCTACCACGACGAAAATCGTGTCGGAATAGATAACCGGAACGCTTCCGCCTTGCACAAGCGGTCCCTGCTTATAACCTTCTCCCGTCAGACCTCCGGTCGCGATCGCCCGCATGGACTGCTCCAGCTGATAGTTTTTCCCGGAGGAGTCCGATTCGTCTCCGATACCGAGAAAGGTATCAATTCGCTCAACCCAGTGCGGGCCCCCCAAGTCGTCTATAAACCCGCTCACCTGAGGGTGAAAGTTGATAAACGAATAGATAAAACCGCCCACGACAAGCCCGATGGCGGCGATTCCGATCAATACATGCTTCAGCCGGATATTGCCGATCCAGTACATGCCGATCAGGATGACGATCAGGATCATGGCGTTGCCCAGATCGGGCAGCATCGCCACGATGACAAACGGCAGACCGCAGATCAGGCCGATCGGCACGACATCGCGCCAGAATTCGAGCGGCTCGCCCTTTTTGCGGACCAGGTACCAGGTAATGGCGAGGATCAGCAAAAACTTGATTAATTCCGCCGGCTGAAAAGTAAGCGGCCCAAGCAAATACCAGCCCCGCGCACCGCCCCGAATATCCGAAATGCTAGGCGGAAGGACATACAAGCCGACCAGAAGCGCAATCCCGAACCCGTAGCCGATCCACGCCCATTTCACAAGAAAACGATAGTTGATCAGCGAAACGAAAATCATGCCGACAAAACCCATGGTAAAAAAGATCATATGCCGCTTGGCGTATCCCTGCAGTTCCGGGTTTCGACCGGTTGCGCTGCCCACGATAAAATAGCTGATCAGCATCAGCAGAGCGAGCAGAAAGAGAATCGTCCAGTCCAGTTTCTTGAATTTGTTCAAAAATGGCATGGCGCGGTCCTACCCGATTCCGAAAAACTTTTTCACTTTGGTGAACATTCCCGGCTTCTCGTTCATCGACATCAGCGGCACCGTGTCGCCCAGAATGCGGCGGGCGATGTTGCGGTAAGCGATGGCCGCCTTCGAGGTCGGATTCATCACCGTCGGTTCTCCGCTGTTGGCCGCCTTGATAACGTGTTCGTCGTCCGGCACGATGCCAAGGAGATCGATGGCGAGCACCTGGCAAATTTCGTCGATGTCGAGCATTTCGCCTTTCTTGACCATCGTCGGCCGAATCCGGTTGACGATCAGCTTGGGCGAATCGACCTGGCGCTCCTTCTCGAGAAGGCCGATGATCCGGTCGGCGTCCCGCACAGCCGCGTTCTCCGGCGTTGTCACGACAATGGCTTTGTCGGCCCCGGCCACGGCGTTGCGGAAGCCCTGCTCGATCCCGGCGGGACAGTCGATGACGATGTAGTCGAAATCCTTTTTCAGCTCCAGGATGATCTCCCGGACGCTTTCGGGGGAAACGGCGTTTTTGTCTTTGGTTTGGGCGGCCGGGAGCAGGTACAGCTCGTCAAACCGCTTGTCCTTGATCAAAGCCTGCTGCACCCGGCAGCGGCCTTCCACCACATCGACCAGATCGTAAATGATCCGGTTTTCCAGCCCCATGACGACATCCAGATTGCGCAGCCCGATGTCCGTGTCGACCATACAGACCTTTTTGCCCTGCAGCGCCAACGCTGTGCCCAGATTGGCCGAGGTGGTCGTTTTGCCGACGCCGCCTTTGCCAGAAGTAACGACAATCGCCTCTCCCATATGCTCACTCCCCCGTATTTAAACTTTCCCGCTCCTGTCCGCTGCGGTTCCCGCCTGACCCGACCAGCACGTTTTCGGCATCGGGCCGGATGCGGCCCAGACGGTTGATCTTGTCGATCACCATTGCGCCTTCACGGATCCAGGCAAATTCCATGTAGGCCTCCTTCTCGATTCCCCATTCATCGGGAGGCCGGCTGATGACGCCCGCTATGCGGAGCTGCGTCGGGCAAAGATGGGATGCGGCGATAATCGCGCTTTCGTCGCCGTCCTTGCCCGCATGGGCCAGGCCCCGCAGGGAGCCCATAATATACAAATCGCCGGAAGCGCTGATCGTGCCGCCGGGGTTCACATCCCCGAACAGCATCAGATTCCCGTCGTGCTCAACGGTTTGCCCGGAACGGACAATGCCGTGCATGACCTGAAGACGGTTCAACGTCTCGTCCGGCCGGAGAAGCTCCGGCGGATCGGATTCGACCGCGCGCACAAGCAGGTTTTCCCGGCTGCCGATAACCGCCAGCAGCTCTGCCTTTTCCGCCTCGTTGACGGTTCGTTTGCCGAGCTTGACCTGAACCTGCACGGGCGGTCCCGCCAGGAATTTCTCGTGCGTGTTGGCCAGCTTGTGCTTCAGCTCGCCGATCAGGTCGGTATAGGTGCATGCGTCGTCCAGCAGAAACACAAGCCCTTCTTTGACGCCTTTTATCGTTACGTGATGCTTGGTCACCGCAAGAGCGCCTCCTCCCCCTTCCGGTTTGCCGAGACCTGTTTGCCGCCGTTCCCCGCTCATTCCTGCTCCTCCGGCGTCAGCTTAACATGGACCCGCTGAAGGAGTTTTCTGGCTGGTATGTAGAGGACAAGAGCAAGCAGCAGGTTGATCAAAAGACTGGGAAGGATATGATTTAGAAAAATCCGCTGAGGATCGGTCGGCACGACCTCCATCAAGCGGTAAATGCCGTAGACCAGCCATTCAAAGAAAAATTCGCCGACCGCCACGATAAACAGGGTGGTCAGGATGTTGCGGTCCGTCCGAAACGGGAACAAGCCCGCCAGGTAACCGATCAGGCCATAGCCGAGGCAAAAGGTTCCGATCATCGGTCCATAGAAAACCACGTCGTGCAGAAGACCGAAGGACAAGCCGAACAGAAGCCCGGCATGCCGGTTCCAATAGACGCCGATAAAAATGATGAAAATCAGGACGGGATGCGGCGAGACGATGATTTCCCCCTGCCAGGCGGCGGGAAGCAGCCAGTTCATCCAGGTGCCTTCGAGCATAAACAAAAGCAATAACGAAAAAATGATGGCGTTGGTCCGCATGGGGTCCTCCTTACTCCTGTCCTTCCACAATCAGGACTTCCCGGAGATGGACGAAGTCTGCGGCAGGCTTCACGTACGCGACGATGTTCAGTCCGAACCGGTCGACCTCGGTGGAAACCACCGTTCCGATGACGATGCCCCGGGGGAAAACCTCCCCGATCCCCGACGTGATCACGGTGTCGTTGACGGCGATGGGGTCGTTCGGGCTGATTTTGGACATCACCAGCATCTGGCGCTCCTCGTCATAGCTGACGATTCCGAACGTTTCCGATTCTTTGCCCTTGACGGTGGCCGATACGTCCTTCGTACCGGCCCGCGCGTACGTTTCCGTGAGAAGCTGCACCGTAGCGGAATAATCGGAGGCGTCCATGACGCGGCCGACCAGCCCGTCCACGGAAATGACCGCCATGTCCCGCTTGATGCCTTCCTTCGCCCCCCGGTTGACGGTGATGACTTTGCTGTACGGGTCCGAGCTGTACGCGATTACTTCCGCCGGATGATAAATGTAATTGTTGGCCGACTTCTGGCGCTCGGTAAAGCCCAGCATGTCCTTGAAGCGTTCGTTTTGCGCCTCCAGCTCGTTCAGCCGCATCGTATCGCGCGCATATTGGGTAAGCGTGGTCCGCAGCGCCTTGTTCTCGGCATAGATCGTGCGGATGTCGCGGATGTCCTCCACGACGCCGGCGACAAAAGACGCCGGCCGGTTGAACAGCTGCTGGATACGGGAAAAGGTGTCCCGGACGAAACGTTCCGGGGCTGTCGCATTCTCCCGCGCCCCCGACAAGGTCATCCCGAAGAGAGCGACAAACAGGATCAGCGACGCCATGAGCACAAGCATCTTCTTGTTCCCTATAAACTTAAACAACGCCGTTCCTCCGTCTATCTTCTGGATTTTCCGGAACCGTTTGCCCTGGCCTTGAAGAGATGGATGTTATCGAGCGCACGGCCCGTTCCGATGGCGACGCAGTCGAGCGGGTTTTCGGCCACCATGACCGGCATTCCGGTTTCGCGGGCCAGCAGTTTGTCCAGATTGCGCAGAAGTCCGCCGCCTCCGGTCAGCACGATGCCGCGGTCCATGATGTCGGCCGCGAGCTCCGGCGGGCATTTCTCCAGGGTGATTTTGACCGCTTCGACAATGGCGTTGATGGTGTCCGACAGCGCTTCCGTCACTTCGTCGGACGTAATGCTCATCGTCTTGGGCAAACCGGTCACCAGGTCGCGGCCGCGGATTTCCATCGTTTCGGTCTGCTCGGCCGGAAGAGCGGAGCCGATTTCGATCTTCATCTGCTCGGCGGTCCGTTCCCCGATCATCAGGTTGTACATCCGCTTGATGTATTGGGTGATCGCCTCGTCCATTTCATCGCCGGCGATGCGGATCGACTTGCTGGTGACGATGCCGCCGAGCGAAATGACGGCGACCTCCGTCGTGCCTCCGCCGATGTCGACAACCATGCTCCCGGTCGGCTCCCACACGGGAAGATCGGCGCCGATGGCGGCGGCGAAAGGCTCTTCGATCGTATAGGCCTCGCGGGCGCCCGCTTGCTTGGTCGCGTCCTCCACGGCCCGCTTCTCGACGGCGGTGATTCCGGAAGGAACGCAAACCATCACGTGCGGCAGACGGCTGAACATCCCCCGCTTCTGCGCCTGGGTGATGAAATACTTGATCATGATCGCGGTGGTTTCGAAATCCGCGATAACGCCGTCCTTCATGGGGCGGACGGCGCGGATGTTGCCGGGGGTCCGCCCGATCATTTTCTTGGCGGCTTCTCCGACGGCTTCAATCGTTTTTGTATCGGTGCGGAGGGCCACAACGGACGGCTCCCTCACGACAATTCCTTTTCCTTTTGCATATACGAGGGTATTGGCGGTACCCAGATCGATTCCAAGGTCTTTGGTTGAAAACATGAACAATTGACTCCCTTCTGGCGCAATCCTTCGGGATTGCTAGGTTCATTATATTACAGGTACCCTTTTTCCTTCAAACTAACAAATGTTCGGTCTCCGACAATGATGTGGTCCAGCACTTCGATTCCGACAAGCTCTCCCGCTCGCGCCAGCCGGTCCGTAATTTCAATATCCTCGGGACTCGGCGTCGGATCGCCGCTCGGGTGGTTATGTACGCAGATGATGGAAGCGCTGCTTCTTTTGATCGCGGCGAGAAACACTTCCCGCGGATGCACGATGGAAGCGTTAAGGCTGCCGATGGACAGCGTTTCCTGAGCGACAACGTGATTTTTGGTGTTAAGAAACAGGCAGACAAAATGTTCTTTTTGCAGATATCGCATGTCTTCCATAAGCAGCTCCGCCGCATCGCGGGGCGAACGGATCGCCGCCCTCTCGGGAGCCGACGAACGCGCCAGACGCCGTCCGAGCTCGATGCCCGCCCGGATTTGCAGCGCTTTGGCCGGGCCGATCCCCTTGACCTCGGTAAGCTGATCCACGCTCATTTCCACCAGTCCGCTGAGCGAGCCGGCCTGCCGCAAAATTCTTCCCGCCAGCCCCACCGCCGTTTCCGAGGGAGTGCCCGTGCGCAAGAGGATCGCCAGCAATTCCGCGTTGCTCAGGGAATGCGGGCCGCGTTCAAGCATCTTTTCGCGCGGCCGTTCATCTGCGGGAGCTTCCCGCAGCGTCGTATGGATGGACTCCATGACTACCTTCTTTCCGCTGTGCCGTTCCCATTTTTCGAGAAGAACGCGCACATCTGCTTATTATAACACGATTTTTCAGCCGTATAAAACCCAATTCCAGCCATCAAAAATGGCGAAATAGCAAGCATTACTTAAGGGACGTAGCAGAGAGCGCAAAGGTTTGCCTGCGGGCCAAAAAACCGCCCCGCTTCTCCGCCGGCCCGCTCCGCCGGTTTCCGTGTCCGTTTCCGGGCCGAAAAACGCAAAAAGCCGCCACCCGCAAAGGAGTGACGGCGGTGCTTCCGCCTGAAAACGAATCGGTTTTAGGGGCGCTTCCGCCCTACAGAATCCGTTTGCCTGTCCGTTCGAGCATTTCCCCAAGTAGGCTCACCGGAAGGCCGACTACATTAAAGTAATCCCCGTCGATACGTTCGACGAGCGCGGCGCCTACGTTCTGAATCGCGTAAGCTCCCGCCTTGTCCATGCTTTCGCCCTTGGCGATATAGCTGCGGATCTGAGACGGCGAAAGGGGCCGGAACTTGACGTCGGTCACGCTGTAGCCGACAATCCGCAGGACGCCTTCTTCGGGGGCCCGGCTGATGCGGAAAGCGCCCCGCCCGAAGCTTGTTTCCCCGCCGTCGGCCCCATCCGGGACGGAAGCGGCGGAACCGCTGTCCGAAAGCAGCGCGACGCCGCTGTACACTTCGTGCGTCCGGCCCTGCAGCAGGCTGAGCATCCGGAACGCGTCCTCTTCGTCCGCGGGCTTGCCCAGCACCACGCCGCCCAGCACGACAATCGTGTCCGCGCCGAGAACGATGCTTCGCTCCTTTTCCCCTTGCGGCAGCAGCCGGCGGACCGTGTCCGCCTTGCGTTCGGCAAGCGTCCTCACAATATCGGCCGGGGCCATGCCCGGCGCGGTGGTTTCATCCGCGTCGCTCGCGCGGATTTCGTAAGCCAGTCCGAGCGAGCGGACCAGCTCCCGGCGGCGCGGCGAAGACGACGCCAGGATCAAGCGGTCGGGTTCATTCATCCCCAAGCCTCCCGGTCAGATTTTGCGGTAGATCCAGAACGCCGCCGCCATGCAGGCAATGCACAGCAGATTGAACCGGATCGTCAGATTAATGTCGTATTTCAGCACATGAAAGTCGCCCTGCGGGTGCCAGTTGATCTGCGCCGCTTTGGTGAGAAACGCGATTCCGCTCACCGAGGACAGCAGCTCCGTCAGGATAAGTCCCGTCATCAGGCCCAAAACAAGAAAAAGCACCAGTACGGCATTCGTTTTTTTCATCGTTCCCCCGCGTCCCGCAAATATGCAAAAACAGGTTTCAGCCGATAAGGCAGTCCCATTCATTATAATTCGGAAACGGCTGCCTGACAACGGACGCGAATTGGCCTCCGCGAGGCAATCATGATACAATTAGTCATTATTTTCAGCCCGCCGCAAACGAACCGGGACGGTTTCCCGGACGTCGCCTCACGGCGCGCTGGTCAGGAGGTCCCATGAACGAGAGCACCCGCTTCGGTATCATCGACATCGGCTCCAACTCCGTCCGCCTGGTTGTCTACGAGGACGTTGGAGACGGCATGCACCGGATTGTCGAGGAAAGCAAAAAAACGATCCGGCTGATCAAAAAGGTAGCCCCGGACGGCCGCCTTCCGCTCGCCGATCTGACGGTTCTCACCGATACGCTGAACCTTTTTGCAAGCATATGCCAATCCTACCGCGTCAGCTTTATCCGGGCGGTGGCCACGGCGGCGATCCGCAACGCGGCCAACTCGGAGGAAATCGCGGCGTTCGTCGAAACCAAAACCGGCATCCGGGTCGAAATCGCCAGCGACCTGGACGAGGCGCGGTACGGGTTTCTCGGCGCGATGAATTCGCTCCGCGAGCCCGACGGATTCCTGATCGACATCGGCGGCGGTAGCACCGAGATCACGCTGTTCCGCGACCGGAAAATCGAGCGGAGCGTCTCGTTTCCGTTTGGTGCGGTCAACACGGCGGCCCGTTACGCGCCTTCCGGCACGGCGGACAAGGAAGCCGCGGAGCGGATTGCGGAAATGGTGCGGGAGTCGCTCGACGGGGAGCCCTGGATCGCGGAATACCCCGGCTTCCCGCTCATCGGCATGGGCGGAACGGTCCGCACCCTCGCCAAGCTTGTCCAGCGCCGGACCCGCTATTCTCTGCCGATCACCCATAATTTCCGCATGGACCGCGAAACGGTGGCCGATACCGTCGGCTATCTGGCTGACCTGGGCCAGGAGGAGCGGGCCAAGCTGGACGGGCTGGCATCCGACCGGGTGGACATCATTGTGCCGGGAGCGCTGATCCTGCAAGCCGTCCTGGAACGGGTGCGCCCGCCCCGGTTTGTCGTCAGCGGCTCGGGACTTCGCGAAGGCGTCTATTACCAGACCGTCATGCCGGACAATCCCCTCGTGGAGAACGTGCTGGACCACGGCATTAACGCCCTGCTCCGCCAGTCGGCGTTTTCTCCGCCTACCCACAGCGTGCATGTGAACCGGCTGGCGCTCAAGCTGTTCGACGGGCTGCAGGACATCTGCGGGCTGAATCCCGAATACCGGGTCTGCCTGCACGCCGCTTCGCTGCTGTACCGGATCGGAACGGTCGTCAGCTTCTATACGTTTCCGGCGCATACCTATTATTTGATGACCCACTCGCGCCTGAACGGGCTGTCGCACCGTGAAATCGCCGTGGCCGCGCTGATCGCCTCCCACACGGGCAAGAAAAAAACCCGGAAGGCTTATGAAGCCCACCGGGATTTGCTGAACGAGGACGACCTGAACGCCGCCATCGCCCTCGGCACGCTGCTCCAGCTTGCCGTCGCCCTGGACGCCGGGCACCGCCAGGCGGTCCGCGATTTAAACGTGCGCATCAGCCGGACCGGCTCGCCCGAAATCGTGCTGGCGGCCGCGGAAACGACGGTTCCCGAGCTTGCGGAAGCCGGGGAGCTTGCCAAGGACTTCAGGAAGATTTGGGGCTTTCCCCTTCGCCTTCTTCCGGAACCTTCCACAAGCTGATCGCTGCCGCTTCAAACTGGCTGCGGAACGGCTTGTCTTCCGTCTCGGGACGGAGGTACAGGCCGTTCTGCTGCAAGATCCGGGCCTTCACATTGTCCTTCATGTGCAGATTCAGGATGCGGACGATCGTGTCGCGGATTTCCGGCTGGCGCACCGGGTACATCACCTCGACCCGCCGGGTGAGGTTTCGCGTCATCCAGTCCGCGCTGGACAGCCACGCCTCCGATTCCCCTCCGTTCTCGAAGTAAAACAGCCGCGAATGCTCCAGATACCGGTCCACAATGCTGCGCACCGTGATCGTTTCGCTCAGCCCCGGAACGCCCGGCCGCAAGCAGCAAACGCCCCGCACGATCAGATCGATGCGTACGCCCGCCTGCGAAGCGGCGTACAGGTCGTCAATCACTTCCTGGTTCGACAGCGAGTTCATCTTGGCGATGATCCGCGCCGGTTTCCCTTGAAGCGCATTTTCGGCTTCCCGGCGGATCAGCCGCGACAGCGAGCCGCTCATGTATTTGGGCGCCGCCACCAGCGATTTCAGCCCCGTCGTTTCCGAATACCCCGTGATTTCATTGAACAGCGTCGACACGTCTTCCCCGATCTCGGCGACGGAAGTGAACAAACCGACATCCGTATACAGCCGGGCCGTGTTTTCGTTATAATTCCCCGTCCCGACATGAATGTACCGCTTCAGGCCCTTTTCCTCCTGCCGGACGACCTGGGTCAGCTTGGCGTGGGTTTTGAGCCCCACCAGCCCGTAAACGACGTGGCAGCCCGCCTTCTCCAGCCGTTTGGCCCAGGCGATGTTCCGTTCTTCGTCGAACCGGGCCTTGAGCTCCAGCGCGACGGTAACCTGCTTGCCCTCCTCCGCCGCCCGCTCAAGCGCGCGGACAAGAAGCGAGTTGCCGCTGACCCGGTACAGCGTGATTTTGATAGCCAGCACCCGGGGGTCCTCGGCCGCCTCAAGGATGAAATCATTGACCGCATCAAACGACTCGTAAGGGTGATAAAGCAGTACGTCCCGCTTCCCGAGCACGGAGAACATGCTTTCATCGTCGGGAAATTCGCGCGGATACACGGCCGGCGCCTCCGGGTACTTCAGCGAGGTCAGATCCTTCAGCTGGTCCCCGAGCTTCATCAGTCCGCCGAGGTCCATGGGACCGTCGATTTCGAAGATCGAATCCGGTATTTCAAACTCCTCGATCAGATGCTCCAGCGCGAACGGATGGATGTTCTTCTCCACCTCCAGCCGGACGGGCGCGCCCCAGCGGCGCTTGCGCAGCTCCTTTTCGATTTCCTCCAGAAGATCCTCGGCCCCCTCCTCGTCCAGCGTCAGGTCGGAATTCCGGGTCAGGCGGAAGCCGTCCACCGAAACTGGGGAATACCCCCGAAACAGCGTCTCGATGTGCCGTTTGATCAGGTCTTCCATAAAAATAAAATCGCGTTTCCGGCTTTTCGTGCGGGAAGGCACCGGAACGAGGCGCGACAGATTCGTCGGCACGCGCACAATGGCAAAATGCAGCTGGTCGCCGGCCTCTTCGCCTTTTTTGGCCAGCACGACCGCCAGGTACAGCGCCAGGCTGTTCACCAGCGGAAAAGGCCGGGCCTGATCGATGGCCATCGGGGTCAGCACCGGATAGACGATGTCGTGAAAATATTCGTCCATCGCGTTTGCCTGGGTGGCCGTCAGCTCCGAGTAGGACAAAATCCGGATGCCCGCTTTGGCCAGCTGACGGGTCACCTCGCGGTACGTGCGGTATTGGTCCGCCACCATGGCGGCGGTTCGTTTCATAATCCGTTTGATCAGGCCCGTCGGCGTGTAGCCGGTAAAATCCTTTTTGTTGTAGCCCGTTTTCTGCTGGTCCCGGAGTCCCGCAACGCGCACGCTCATGAACTCGTCCAGATTGGACGAGACGATGGCGAGAAACTTCGTCTTCTCCAGTAGCGGCGTCGTCGGGTCCTGCGCTTCCTCAAGGACGCGGCGGTTAAATTCGATCCAGCTTAAATCGCGGTTCAAGTAGTTGGACAAGATAGGACGCTTCTCCGCTTTCGTCACCTGGTTATCCCCCACAGAGTTATATTTCAAGGCTTCGGTACCATGTCTGCTTCTATTGTGGCATAACAATGTTAAGACTGTATTAAATTTTATGCATTGCCGCAACACCGCACTTGGCGGGCGGCGAATCCCGTCCGGCGGCGGGCCGGAACAGGCGTGCGGCCCTGCGGCTTTTGCTTTCTTTTCCCGCAAAAATATGAAACAATGGGAGAAACGTTCCCGCATGCAAAGGAGGCTTTTTAACGTGTCCACACTTACCGAAGCCATTATCCTGGCTGCCCGCAGCCACGAAGGACAAACGGACAAAGGCGGCAATCCGTACGTGTTTCACCCGCTGCGCATGATGCTGCGGACCGGCACCGAGAAGGAACAAATGGTCGCCGTTCTGCACGACACGGTGGAAAACACTCCGCTTACCCTGGAGGATCTGCGGAAGAGCGGGTTTTCCGAAGAGGTTATCGCGGCAGTGGAAGCCATGACCCGGCGCAAAAAGGAATCCTATGAAGACTTCATTGTTCGCATTCAGCAAAACGCCCTCGCCCGGCGGATAAAAATCTTTGACCTTCAAGACAACATGGCCTCGCTCCGCTTCCGCAAGCCCACGGATAAAACGCAGGCGCGGCTGGACAAATACAGCCGCGCGCTCGACACGCTGCTGGCGGGCGCGGCTCCTGTTTCCGCCGCGGAGCCGGCGGAAGAACCCGCGGCGAGCGCGGGCGGCTCAGACGGCGAGCCGGAGCCGGATCTGACGGGCGGCGAACCGGCGCAGACGGAAGCTCCGCAGCCCGCCGGGGCCGAGCCGCAGACAGCGGAAAGCGCGCCGCCCGCCAAGCCGGCCCGCAAGCGGACGAAGCGCGCCGCCGCGAAGGAAGCGGAGCCGGCTGCCGCACAAGAGCCGGCGGAAGAGACTGCGGCCAGGCCGAAGCGGACGCGGAGCGCGCGCAAGCTGGCTGAGCAGGAGCCGGCCGCCGCGCAAGAGCCGGCGGAAGAGACTGCGGCCAGGCCGAAACGGACGCGGAGCGCGCGCAAGCCGGCCGCGCTGGAGCCGGTTGCGGACGGGCAGAGCGAAGCCTGAGCGCGGACGCGGCAGAGGGCTGAAGCCGCTTCAGGCGGCCGGGCCCCGCTGCGCGAGGCTGGCGTTGTTTCGTAGCCGCCGCACGGCATTATTATTTGCTTCTTACTGAAACAACCCCGATCTCCGGCATTTGAAACCGGAATCGGGGTTGTTTTTATGCTTCGCTTAGGAGGCGGACAAACTCCGGTAAAGCTCCTGCTGGGCCAGCAGGCCTTGAAGCAAATTGGTCTGCGCCTGCCAGAGCAGCGGAGCGGACGGCTGCTTGGCGAACGCCTCCAGCGATTTCTCCGCCGTATCCACAGCGTTCCGCAGCTGCCGCAATGCAGCGGCTCCTTTATCCGGCGCGGCGGAAGCTACGGCCGCGGCCGTCTTGCTCCATTCCCCGTATGCGGCTTGCAGGGAGCTCAGGCTTTCCCCCTGCAGCGGAGTCGGGTGGTCCTCCTCCAGGTGAACAAGCGTCAGTCCGGCTATCATCCGGATCACTTGATCCGTCCGGGACACAAAAGCTTCGAGCGGAGCGGTGTCTCCGCTCCACTCGATCCGGGTGACCGCGGGGAACGCAAACTCCTTCGCGTAGGTTTCAAAGCCCGCGGCTTTCAGCCGCTCCTCCAGCGGGCGGATGCCTTCGCGGTCGGAGGCGATGCCGGCGTAAACGGAGTAAAAATCGCCGGATTCGGTCGCCGACGCGTAACCCTTCGCATCCAGCGCCTCCGCGGCCGCCCCGGCGGTATCCGAGCTGCTGAATTTGCCGTTCTGGAGCAGCGTAAAGCGCTGCTCCGGGAGACGGACCGCAGCCAGCTTCGCCGCACCGGCGCCTCCCCCGGCATTCGCGGCGGCGGCCCCGCCGGCCGCGTCCCCCGCGAGCGCCGTGGGAACGGCGGATTCGGATACGTCCTGTGAAGCCGCGCCCGGAAACAACCCGAGCACATAGTAGCCCAGCAGAACGCCGGTAATGATAGCGCCCGCCAAAGCGCCCCCGATCTTTAACCACGCCCGATGCCGGCGTTTCATGCTTTCCACGACGCGGTAGCCGCTCAATGCTTCCTCGTCCAATGCCGGGAATTCAGGCCGGCCGCCCGGTTCCTCATAATAGCCTTCAGCGCCGGGCCGGACTCCCGTTCCTCCGTTCCCGGAATGCGGATAATCACGGTAATCCCGGTACAGCGGATAATCCGGCTCCCGGGCCCGGTAACGGGAGCCCGGCCAATCGGCCTCCTCCCCATAGCCGGTTTTTTCCCGGAGCCGGGGAGACGCGGGCTGCCTGCCGTCCTCCTCGCGCCGCACCGGCTGCCGGTACCCGTCCCATTCGCCGGGCCGGCGGCTGTCGGCGGACGGCCGCCGGTCAAACCGTTTGGTATCCCCGTACTCATCCGGGTGTCCTTGCAAACCTTCCGCCGAATGCGGTCTGGCGGATGAGCGCCGCAGCTCCTGCCCATCCGAAAAACGGTCTTCCGCGTAGGAAGGGTAGCGGCCTGTCCGCTCCATTCGCTCCATGCGGTCCGTCCATTCCGCATGCTCCGGCCGGTCTCTCCATTCCGTACGGTCCGCCGGTTCTTCCCCGTAACGGAGCTCGCCCCGCCTTCCCCGATCATTTTGGCGTGCAGGCGGGGAATCCTCCCCCCGGATCAGCTGCTCGATCCGCCTGGCTTCCGCAGCGTCCGGATTCGTCTCGTCCCACAATCCGGCTTCCCCTTCCAGCGGAAAGCGGACATGCCCCGTGTCGTCCGGCAGGCTTGCCTCGCGCTCGAACAGGGAAACCACCTTTCCGCCCCGGCCGTCTCCGCGAAATTCACCCTCCCGCGCCGTCCCGGTCCGGTAATCCCCCCGGTAAAAGCTTTCGTACAGCTCCTCTTCCTCGGTGTATACCGGCCGCTCGTATGCCGCACCGGCCTCTTTGCGCTGCCAGCGCTCATCTTCCCGTTCCGCCCGGTACGGAGCTTCCCCGCTCCATTCGCCGTGCTCCCGGCCGTTTCCGCCCTCGGAAGGAAGCCCACGGCCGCCGCCGATGTCCTCCGTCCGTTTTCCGTCCCGATCAAAACGATAGGTCAGCCGCGCCTTGTTCATGTCCGCTTCGCTCCCTTGTCTCATATAGAATCATTTATATGAAACAAGCAGGACGGATATGAAAGATTTATTTTTGCAAGAGTGGCGCGAACGTTTCCCACGTTTTTCCCGCATCCTCGGTATACCGGTATTCATCCGGTTTGGCCGCGATCAGCAGTTCCGTCCCGCTGAAGCAAAAAAATGCGCCGGTCAGCTCTTCTTCGCGGATGTCGAGCTTTTGGTAGGTTTCGCCGCCGTCTCCCGTCAGGTGAAGCTGCTCCAGCCCCATTTCCTCGTTCTGGGAAAAAGCGAGCCAGACGTTCGTCCGGAACATGATGATGCCCTGCCTCGACGGGCTCCCCCCCGGAGAAGAGTGCTCACGGCCGGCCAGTTCCTCCGGCAGGCGGATGTCGTCCCGCCACGTTGCTCCACCATCCTCTGTCCGGTAGCGAAGCTGAACATTTTCCCAAAACGTTGTCAGATAGCCTTCTTTCCCGTTCTCGAAATACAGGAGCGCATACAGAACCGGCTCCGGCGTCTCCACCGGCGTCCAGTCCTTTCCCCCGTTTACGGTCCGGTAAAGGCCATTTACGCTGCTTACGAGTGCTTCATTCGCCGTAAATAAAATAATCTGATGGACGGAGCCGGGAAGCCGCCCTTCAATCGGCGTCCAGGTGTTGCCGCCGTTATCCGTCCGGTAAAGGCTGTCTCCGTTTGCCAGCCAACCGTGAAGCGGGTCCCGAAAGGTAAGCTGGCTTTGCTTCGCCGGAAAAGTGCCGGGAAGCTTCTCTTTCATCTTTTTCCAGCTGCGGCCGGCGTTATAGGAGCGATACAGCTCTCCCTTTGCATTGGCGATCCACATATCCTTTTTGGAGCCGAAGTAATAGGGACGGTCGGTCAGAAAGCTCCCGTAGGAATCGGCTTTCTCGTCCATCAGCCCCTCGGGCGTCACATCCCGAAAATGCCGGGCCGAGTCATCCGAACGAACAGCCGCCCTTCCCTGTCGTAAGCAAATAGCGCGTTTCCCTTCATTTCAATAAAATTCAATTCCTTGGACAAGGGAACGCTTTCCGGTTTGGAGCAGGCGGCCAAAAGCAAAAGCGGGAGTGTCAGAAGCATCAGCGCCAGTAAAGCACGGCCGGGTTTGCGCAGCATCGGGTCATATTCCTTTCGCTTCAAAGAATAGGTGCCGTACAAAAGTTCAGCCCTATTCTACCATGCCGGGACTGCGCCGCGCCTTCTTTTTCGCAGCAAAAAAGGCTTTTCCCCGTCGGACCTCCGTCCGGGAAAAAGCCTTTCCGTTACGCCGCGCAGGGCCGCCCTCCGCTTCCCCGCGCCGCCTTACGCCCGCTCCCGCAGCGACCTGGCGAGGCCGTCGGCCGCCTTCCAGATGTCACCCGCGCCCATCGTCAGCACAAGATCGCCGGAGCGCACATGGGCTTTCAGGTAGTCGAGCACTTCTTCTTTGGTCGCCATATGCTTCACATTGGGGTTGCTGTTCTGGCGGATCAGCTCCACCAGCCTGGCCGAAGTGACGCCTTCGATCTGTTTTTCCCCCGCGGGGCTGTAGATGTCGGTGATGATCACCTCGTCCGCCTCGGAGAACGCCTTGCTGAACTGCTCGAACAGGAAAAAGGTCCGGGTGTAGCGCTGCGGCTGGAAGACCGCGACAATGCGTTTGCCCGTCGCCTTGGCCGCCGTAATGGTTGCCTGAATCTCCGTCGGGTGATGGGCGTAATCGTCGATGACGAGAATGCCGTCCGTGTCGCCCAGCACCTGGAACCGCCGCTTCGCCCCCCGGAACTCGACGATGGCGTCGGCTACCTGCCGGAACGAAAGACCGGCTTCCAGGCAGACGATCAGGGTCGCCAGGGCGTTGTAAACGTTATGTTTTCCCGGAACCGAAAGCGTGATGGTCCCGAGCGGTTGATCCTTATGCCGCACCTGGAAGGATACCTTCCGGTCTCCGAGCTTCAGGTCGTAGGCGCGGTACTCCGCTTCGTTTTCGATGCCGAAGGTGATCGAAGTGGGCCGCAGATTCGGCAGGATGTCCGGCAAATAGACATCGTCCGCGCACAAAACAGCCTTGCCGTCCGGGCGCACCTGCGCGAGGAAGGTCGCGTAAGCCTGGCGGAGCTTCCCGAAGTCGCCTTCATAGTGCTCCAGATGGTCCGCCTCAATATTGTTGACCACAGCGATGTACGGATGGTACTGAAGGAAAGAGCCGTCGCTTTCATCCGCCTCGGCGATGACGAAGTCGCCTTTTCCGGCTTTGGCGTTGCTGCCGAGGTTCATCACCTCGCCGCCGATGATGTAGGTCGGGTCCAGCCCGCAGCTTTCCAGCACCAAAGCGATCATCGAGGAGGTGGTCGTTTTGCCGTGCGCCCCGGCAATGGCGACGCCCTTGCGCTCGTTCATCAGCCGGGCCAGCATCTGGGAGCGGTGCAGCACCGGAATGTTCCATTCCTGCGCCTGGCGTTTCTCCACGTTGTCGTCCGAGAGGGCCGTAGAATAAACGACCAGGTCCGCGCCGCGCACGTTTGAGGCTTCGTGGCCGATGAACACCTGCGCGCCTTTGGCCGCCAGCTTTTCCGTCAGCTCCTGCTGGACGAGATCGGAGCCCGACACCCGGTACCCCATCTCCAGCATAACCTTGGCGATGGCGCTCATGCCGTAACCGCCGATCCCGATAAAATGGACATGTTGCGTATTGTTCAATTGGTTCACCAACCTTTTTGTGATTCGGACCGGTTCAGTACCCAGGAGCGCACGTCGGAGATCAGGTACAGCGTGCCCGCCACCAGGGCGAGATCCTCTTCCGTCGTACCGGCCGTCAACCTGTCAAGCGCCTTTTTCCAATCCGGCTCCACCGCAAGCGCCGGCCGCCGGCTTTCGCCCTCCAGCAGCTCCTCCGCCCGGGCGGCAAGCTCCGCCGCGCTCAACTTCTTGTCGTAGTCGGGCTCGGTTACAATGACTTCGTCCGCAAGAGGCAGCAAATGCCGCAAAAAGCCTTTGTGGTCCTTTCCCTTGATCATGCCGACCATTACCTTCAGCTTCCGGTACCGGTATGTTTCCCGAAGAGCGGCGGAAAGCGCCTCCCCGCCCTCGGGGTTATGCGCCCCGTCAATCAGAAGGCGCGGCCGTTCGGTCAGAAGCTCCAGCCGCCCCGGCCATTTGGCCGAGGCGAAGGCGCGGGCCAGCTCTTCGGGCTCCAGACGGATCGCGGCGTACTGGCGGAGAACCTCCAGCGCCATGAGCGCCGCCGAGGCGTTCTTCAATTGGTGCTCCCCGGACAGCCCCACCTCAAGGGATGGGTACTCCCGGAACGGGCCGAGAAAATCGAAGATTTGCCCGCGCTCGCGGACTTCCCCGCGCCGGTACCGGTAATTGCGGTTCAGCAGGTAAAGCGTGGACCGGGAGGCGCGGCAGGCCGCCTCGATCTCGGCCACGGCCTCCGGCTGCTCCGCTCCGCTCACCACCGGAACGCCGGGCTTGACGATGCCCGCCTTTTCCCGGGCGATCTCGGCAACGGTCGAACCGATGATGTCCATGTGGTCATGCCCGATGTTGGTGATCACCGAAACGACCGGCGTCACGATATTGGTGCAGTCCCGTTTGCCGCCGAGCCCCGCCTCCCAAACCACAAAGTCGGGGAACGCGACCGTAGCATAGTAAAGAATGGCAATGGTCGTGACGATCTCGAACATGGTCGGCGCGCCGAGCCCGGTCGCTTCGATTTCCTCGACGACCGGCTTCAGCCGGTTGGTCAGCCGAAGCAGCTCCTCCTCGGGGATGTCCTGCCCGTTGAACTGCAGCCGGTTCGTAAACTTCTCCAGGTAGGGGGAAGTAAACGTGCCCACGTCATACCCCGACGCAAGCAGTGCCTCCGTCAAAAAAGCGCAGGTGGAGCCTTTGCCGTTTGTTCCCGCGACGTGAATAAACCGGAGACGGCGCTCCGGATGATCCAGCAGCTCCATCATCCGTTCCATCCGCTCCAGCCCTTGCCGGATGCCGTGAAGAGGCACCCGCGCGAGGATCCAGTCGACCGCTTCGCCGTATGTTTTCAGGGAAGACGGGGACGGGGAAGCGGGCGTTTGCCCGCTCCCGGTCTTGTCCGCCGTCTCCTGCAAGCTCCGTATCATTTCAGGTCGCATCCTTTTTTATATATATGAACCATCCGCTTAAATTGTCTCTTCTCTTCCTGCCGCTTGCAGCACCCGAAACCCGGGATCAGGCTTGCAGCTCCTGAAGGCGGGCCGCCACTTTGGCGCGCTTCTCGGCGTAATCCGCCATCTTGGCCTTTTCCTCTTCGATGACCTTGGCGGGCGCCTTGGCGACGAAGCCGGGATTGCCGAGCTTCTTCTCGATGCGTTCCACTTCCCCGTTCAGCGTCTGCAGCTCCTTCGCCAGCCGCGCGGTTTCCTGCGCGATGTCGATCAGGCCCGCCAGCGGCAGGAACAGCTCCGCTCCGGTGATGACCGCGGTCATCGCCTTGTCGGGCGCCGCAAGCGCCGTGCCGATTTCCAGCAGGTTCGTGCCGCAGAAGCGGCGGAGGTACTCTTCGTTGCGGGTCAGAATCGCTTCGGTTTCCGCATCCGCCGGCTTCACCAGCAGGTCGACCTTCTTGCTCATCGGCACGTTGACTTCCGCGCGGATGTTGCGAACCGCGCGGATCGCGTCCATCAGCAGGTTCATTTCCCGGACCGCCTCCGGCGCTTCCAGCTCTTCGGAGCGGACCGGCCAAGGCGCGAGGGAGATCGTTTCCCCTTCATGCGGCAGGTGCTGCCAGATTTCTTCCGTCAGGAACGGCATGAACGGATGCAAGAGCCGCAGCGTCCGGTCCAGCGTATACGCCAGCACGGAGCGGGTAACGGCTTTGGCTTCCTCGTCCTGGCCGTAAAGCGCCAGCTTGCTGAATTCGATATACCAGTCGCACAGGTCATCCCAAATGAAATTATACAGAACGCGCCCGGTTTCGCCAAATTCGTAAGCTTCCGCCAGGCGGGTCACTTCGCCGGCCGTTTCGTTCAGCCGGTGCAGAATCCAGCGGTCGGCCGTTCCGAGCTTGCCGCTCACGCGCACGTCCTCCGCCTTCAGGTCGCCGAGGTTCATCCGCACAAACCGCGACGCGTTCCAAATCTTGTTGGCGAAGTTGCGCGCCTGCTCGACCCGCTCGAAGTGGAACCGCAGGTCCTGGCCGGGGGTGCTCCCGGTCGAGATCATGTAACGCAGCGCATCGGTTCCGTACTTGTCGATCACCTCCAGGGGATCGACGCCGTTGCCGAACGACTTGGACATTTTGCGCCCGTCGGCCGCGCGCACCAGGCCGTGAATCAGCACGTCGTCAAACGGCTTTTGGCCGGTAAATTCGAGCGCGGTAAAGATCATCCGGGCCACCCAGAAGAAAATGATGTCGTAGCTCGTAACGAGAACGTCGACCGGGTAGTAGCGCTTGAGGTCTTCCGTGTCCTCCGGCCAGCCGAGCGTGGAGAACGGCCACAGCCCGGAGCTGAACCAGGTGTCCAGCACGTCCTCGTCCTGCGTCAGATTGGCGCTTCCGCATTTGGAGCAGGCCGTCACATCCGCGCGGGAAACATGGACCTCGCCGCAATCGGCGCAGTACCAGGCCGGAATCCGGTGGCCCCACCAGAGCTGGCGGGAAATGCACCAGTCGCGGATGTTTTCGATCCAGTTCAGGTAGATCTTCTCGAAGCGGTCCGGCACAAACCGCACGCCGTCGTCCGATTTCTGCGCCGCGATGGCGGCGTCGGCAAGCGGCTGCATGCGGACGAACCACTGCGTCGACAGGTACGGCTCGACAACCGCGCCGGTCCGTTCGCTGTGGCCGACCTGATGGACGTGCTCCTCGATCCGTTCCAGCACGCCCGCTTCCTTCAGATCCTGCACGAGGCGCTTGCGGCATTCAAAGCGGTCCAGGCCCTGATACACGCCGGCGTTCGCGTTCATGGTGCCGGTTTCGTCCATGACGAGAATTTGCTCCAGGCTGTGGCGCGCGCCGACCTCAAAGTCGTTCGGGTCGTGCGCGGGGGTGATTTTGACGGCGCCGCTGCCGAACTCCTTGTCGACGTATTCGTCGGCCACCACCGGAATTTCCCGGCCGACCACCGGCAGAACCAGCGTTTTGCCGATCATGCCGGCGTAGCGTTCGTCCTTCGGATGAACCGCCACCGCCGTATCGCCAAGCATCGTCTCCGGCCGCGTCGTGGCGACCGTCACATAACCGCTGCCGTCCTTCAGCGGATAACGGAGGTGATAAAGCGCGCCCTGAACTTCCTTGTATTCGACTTCGATATCAGAAAGCGCGGTGCGGGCCTGCGGGTCCCAATTGATGATCCGTTTGCCGCGGTAGATCAAGCCTTTCTCGTAAAGCCGGACGAACACTTCCCGCACGGCTTTGGAGAGCCCTTCATCCATCGTAAAACGCTCGCGCGAATAATCGAGCGACAGGCCGAGCTTGGCCCACTGCTCGCGGATGGTCCCGGCGTAGGTTTCCTTCCACTCCCATACCTGCTCCAGAAACTTCTCCCGGCCCAGGTCGTAACGGGATACGCCTTGCTCCCGCAGCTTCGCTTCGACTCTTGCCTGCGTGGCGATCCCGGCATGGTCCATGCCCGGCAGCCACAAGGCGTCATAGCCCTGCATCCGTTTGATGCGGATGATGATGTCCTGAAGCGTCAGGTCCATCGCATGGCCGATGTGCAGCATCCCCGTGACGTTCGGGGGCGGAATGACAATGGTAAAAGGCTCCGCGTCCTTGCGCTGGCCGGCCTTGTAGTAGCCGCCTTTCCGCCAATAGCCCTCCCATTTGGCCTCGGCCTGTTTCGGGTCGTACGTCGTCGGCATTTCGGCCGAAACGGTTTCGTTCGTTTCTTTTTGTTTGTCGTCCATCGTTAATGCGCCTCCTTCATTCCTTTGCGGGCTACCCCCATGCCGCTTCCATAAAGCTGCGGCCAACAAAAAAAGCCCCGTCCTGAAAAAGGACGAAAGGCTTGTGCTTCCGTGGTACCACCTTCATTCCGGCCCACTTGCGGGCGCGGCACTCGAATGCAGGTAACGGCTGCTTCCGGCGGATCTTCCGGTCGAACGCCTTGTGCGGTTCATTCCGGTTCCGCAGCTCCGGGGCGACCTTCGGCAGCCTGCGACCCGCGGACCTTCCAGCGCTAACCGGTCCGCTCTCTGAAGGGGCGTCTGCCTACTCTTCCCTTTCCCAGCTGTTGGGGGTGTTTTTGCTCCCTTTATCATATCGGGAAACGTTCCCCGAGTCAATCGGCGGCGGACGAAACCGGCATATCCGGGCCTGTCCGGCGCATATGCTGATGATGGACATTCCCGGCCTGCGGCCCTCCGCCGTTTGCGGAGCCGGGGAAAGCAACGTGCTTCCGACAGTGAGGTGAAGACGTGGAAAAATGGTGGTGGAAGGTCCGGCTCAGCATCAAAAGCGCCTTGTTCCCGCTGATCTGCATCCAGTTTGTGCGGACCCTGATCCTCCCGAATCCGCTGGACGTGGCGCTATTGTTTGTGCTTTTTCTCGGGTACCTGGGGTTCCTTTTTGAAGTGTACTGAACCCGCGCCTGCGGCAAAAAACCGCTTCGCCCTCCCGTCGCCGGGATTCGGAGCGGTTTTTTGCTTGCGCCCGGCGGCAGGTGCCGCATCAGGCGGGCGGAATGTACAGAATCTGGCCTTCGCCCACGCTCTGCCCCGACAAGCGGTTGTACAGGGCGATCTCGCGCGCATTAATCCGGTAGCGCTCCGCAATCGAGTCCATGGTATCGTCCTTCTGCACAATGCAGATGCGCAGCTTTTTGAAGCCGTTGGTCTCTTTGTCGCGGAAAAACAGCTTTTTCCATTCGAGCGTCTCGGTCTGCGGCTTGTCTTTCGGCTCAGCCTCGGCGGACTCGGTCCGTTCCTCCGGTTCGTTGCGCACCAGAGAATGCAGATGGGCAAACGCCGCCGCTTCGCCCCCCTGGGCCGAGAAGGAAACAATCGGCTCGCGGGCGGCCGGCGCTTGCGCTTTCTCCTGCGCCTCTTCCGCTTCTTCGGACGGTTCATCCGGGGCCGCAAACAGTCCGAGTCCCGTATCCTCCGCTTCCTCGCGTTCGGCTTCGCTGCGGGCGTCCGCGGGCTCGTCTTCCTCCTCCGCTTGAGCAGCCCAGCCCAAGCCGGACTCGTCCTCCGGCTCCCGGTAAAACGCCGCAGGCTCCTGCGCTTCGCTCCGGACCGGCGCGAAGCCGCTTTGTCCGGACGCCGGGAAAGCCCCCCAAAGCTCGTCTTCCTCCTCAACCTGCTCCAGCTCCGGAGCCAGGGCCGACACGACCGCTTCCGTCTGTTCCGCGTATACCGCGTCGTCCGTTTCCTCCGCTTGCAGCTCCTCCGGCTGGTCCGCATACGCGGTTCTCCATTCCTGAACGACAACCGCTTCCTCTTCCGGCTCCTCCGCCAACGCCGGTTCAAGCGGCTGGTCCGCCGCAAGGGCGCCAAGGCCGTGCAGGGATAACACGCCGGACACATTGAGGCTGCGGCTGGAAAGCGCGTCGATGTCGAACTGGTCGATCTCGACGCGCACGTCGTCCAGACTGCCGATGCGGTTCAGCGGCATGGTGATTTCCACGGGAATCAAATACTCCAGGGCTTGCCCGGCTTCTCCGCTTTCCCCCCGGTAAGTGCCCGTCAGCCAGAGATTGCCCTTTACGACCGCACAGTCCGCCTCTTCCACCACCTGGATATGAGGCGTCAGCTCCGCTTCTTCCAGTTCTTGAATGCCGTCCAGACCGTCCGGCAGATGTACCCGTTCGTAAATATCAAATCGCAGCCCGGAACCTCGTTCCGTCATCCGTCCATCCTCCCTCCCGTATTTCGCGAACGCTTCCTTATCCAGTATATGGACTCCCGGGAGGGAGCATGCCAACTATTTCGGGCCGGGGGTCCCGCTGTCCAGCGCCCCGAGCCAGCTTGCAAAATCGGCGGGAAGAGGGGCTTCGGCCTCCACCGTCAGGCCTGTCCACGGATGCGGAAAAGCAAGCCGTTCGCCATGCAGCGCCTGACGGGCGAAAATGAGACGGGGCGCGGAAGCCCCCGCGCGGCCGGCGGTCGGTGCCAGGCTGTCCGCGGACGCTTCCTGCCGGCCTCCGTACAGCGCATCGCCTGCCAGCGGATGGCCGAGGTGGCTCAGATGGACGCGAATCTGGTGCGTCCGTCCCGTTTCGAGCCGCAGGCGGACCAGCGTGTATCCGCGGTACCGCTCCAGCGTCTCGTAATGCGTGACGGCCGGCTCTCCGCCCGGGCTGACGCGGCGGCGCGACGCGTGGTGGCGGTCCCGGCCGATGGGCGCGTCAATCGTGCCCTGCCGCCGGGCGGTGCAGCCTTCCACCAGCGCCAAATACGTGCGCCCGATTTCCTTGCGGCGCATCCGCTCGTCCAGGAGCAGGTGGGCAAACTCGTTTTTGGCGTACAGCACCGGCCCCGTGGTGTCCTCGTCCAGCCGGTGGATGTGGCGCACGCGGCACGGCTGGCCCGTGAGCGTGAAATAACCGGCCAGCCGGCCCGCAAGCGTGCCCGTCTGGCCCGGACGGGACGGATGCACCGCCATGCCGGCGGGCTTGTTCGCCACGAGGCAGAAGTCGTCCTCGTACAAAAGCTCCGGCTCGTCCCACTCCGGCTCGAACTGCGGCTCGTCCGAAGCGGGAAACAGCCGGAGCGACAGCCGCCCGCCGCGCAGCCGGAGTCCCTCCGCCGCCTTCAGACGGCGGAGATAGCTTTCCGGCAGGCCGAACCCGCGCAGCCAGCTCTCGGGCTCCAGGCCCGGGGGAAGCTCCGTTTCCCACCATTCGCCTTTTCGGCTTCCCGACGGGCTCATTTGCTCCGCGCCCCTTTCCAGACCAGGAGCAGAAGGGCGAGGCCGAAGATTCCCATCACCAGGAGAAGATCAAGCGGGACGCCAAACAGGTTGTATTTTCCCATGCGGATGCTCCTTCCGTTGCCTTACAGCGCGAGAAGCGCCCGCCGGTTCGCCTCGATCGTCGCTTCGATGTCTTCGTCGCTGTGCGCGGCCGACACAAACATGCCTTCAAACTGGGACGGGGCGACGCAAACGCCCTGGTCCAGCAGATGCCCGAAATAACGGACGAACCGGTCGAGGTTCGAAGCCCGCGCCGTTTCGTAATTGATGACCGGGCCTTCCGTGAAGAACGGGCACACCATCGAGCCGACCCGGTTGATCGTTACCGGCACGCCCGCTTCGGCGGCGTTTTGGCGGAAGCCGGCTTCCAGCCGTGCGGCCGAGCGCTCCAGCCGGTCGTAAACCTCCGGCGTGAGCAGGCTCAGCGTGGCGAAGCCGGCCGCCATGGCGAGCGGGTTGCCGGAAAGCGTCCCGGCCTGGTAAATCGGGCCGCTCGGGGCTATCTGCTCCAGCAGCTCGCGCCGCCCGCCGTATGCGCCCACGGGCAGACCGCCGCCGATGACCTTACCGAAGGTGGTCAAGTCCGGCGTCACGCCGAACCGCTCCTGCGCGCAGCCGTAGCCGACGCGGAAGCCGGTCATCACCTCGTCGAAAATCAGAATCGCGCCGTACTGCCTCGTCAGCTCGCGCAGGCCTTCCAGAAAGCCGGGCTGCGGCGGAACGACGCCCATGTTCCCGGCGACCGGCTCGACAATCACGCCGGCCAGCTCTTCCCCGAACTTCTCGAACACAAGACGGGCCGATTCCAGGTCGTTGTACGGCACCGTGAGCGTGTTGGCGGCGACGCTTTCCGGAACGCCCGGGCTGTCGGGAAGCCCCAGGGTCGCGACGCCGGAGCCCGCCTTGATCAGAAGGGAATCGGCATGGCCGTGGTAGCTGCCTTCAAACTTGAGAATCTTGCCGCGCCCGGTCACGCCCCGGGCCAGCCGGATGGCGCTCATCGTCGCTTCCGTTCCGCTGTTGACCATCCGCACGATGTCCACGGAGGGCACCCGCTCGCAGACGAGCCGGGCCATCGCCGTTTCCAGCTCGGTCGGGGCGCCGAAGCTGGTCCCCTTTTCCGCCGTGCGTTTGATCGCCTCCACTACTTCCGGATGCGCATGGCCGAGAATGAGCGGCCCCCACGAGCAGATATAATCGATAAACGTATTTCCGTCGATGTCATATATCCGGCTTCCGGCCGCCCGCTCGACAAACACGGGCGTGAGGCCGACCGACTTGAACGCCCGTACGGGGCTGTTCACCCCTCCGGGTATGTACTGCTTCGCCTCAACAAACGCGGCGCGGGACTTGTCGTCTTTTCTTTTGCGTTCCGTTTCCATCACTACTGCCGCCTCTCTGTTTGGTCTGAACCCGCCGGCGCCCGTCTCAGGAGCCGCTGGGCGACGCGTTCCGCTTTTTTAACCCGAGCACGGCGTCCTCCGCCGCTTCCCTGCCCTGCCGGACGCAATCGGGAACGCCGACGCCGTGAAACGCCGCGCCCGTGATCAGGACGCCGGGCATGGCCGCTCCAAGCTCGCGGCGCGCCTGCTCGACCGTTTCCAAATGGCCGACCGGGTAATTCGGCATCGACCGGTAGAGCCGGGTGATTTCGCAAAAGAGCGGCTCTGCTTGGATGCCAAGCAGCTCCCGCACTTCTTCCTTCACCTTGGCGGCGATTTCTTCATCCGTCAGCTTCACCCATTCTTCATCCCCGGAGCGCCCCACGTAGCAGCGGATCAAAATTTTCCCTTCGGGGGCGGTATGCTCCCACTTTTGCGACGTCCAGGTGCAGGCGGTAATAAACCGGCCTTCCTTGCGGGAAATGACGAACCCGGCTCCATCGAAGGTCAGGTCCGCTTCTTTTTCGTCATAAGCGAGCGCCACGTTCGCCACCGAAACATACGGCAGCTCCGAAAGCTTGGCCAGCGCCGGCAGGTGGGGCAAGAGGCCGGGGTATTCGTACGACGGCAGAGCCACGATCACCGCATCGGCGCGGAGAGAATCGCCCCGGTCGAGGTGTACGCGGTACCCGCCTTCCTCCCGGTCTTTCTCGATGCGCACGGCCGCCGTGCCGAAAAGCACCTCCCCGCCGGCTTCCGTCAGCTGACGCTCCAGCTCCCCGATGACCGTCGACAGCCCCTCCCCGTAGGACAAAAAGGCGCTGCTCCGCGCCGCTTCGGGCGAATTCTGAAAAGAAACCGGGCGGTTTTTCTGGCTTTCCTGCATGCCTTGAATGACACTGCCGTACTGGCGCTCGGCGTCCCGGAACTGGGGAAAGGTCGCAGCCAGGCTGAGCTTATACAGGTCCCCGGCGTAAATGCCGGCTAGCAGCGGCTCCGCCACGCTCTCCACCAGTTCGGCGCCAAGCCGCCTCTCGAGGAATCCGCCGAGCGATTCGTCGGCGTCGGTCTCCGCACGGGGAAGCGTCAGGTCCTCCAGCGCACGGGTTTTGCCCGCCGGTGAAACGAGTCCCGTCTCCATGAACGCGGGAAGGTCGGTGGGAATCCCCAGCACCATCCCGGATGGGGCCGGATGCAAGCGTCCCCGGTGCAGAAAATACGATTTGCGGCCTTTTTGGCCCTGCGGCACCAGCTTCCCCTCCAGACCGAGGTCGCGGCTCAGCTCCAGCATCGGCAGCTTGCGCGAAAGAAAGGAGTCGGCTCCTTTTTCAATCACGAAGCCTTCGCGGTTCAGCGTGTGGATCCGGCCGCCCAGCCGTTCGCTTTTTTCCAGCACCGTTATGGATACCGGCAGCTCCGCTTCCGCCGCAAAGCGGGAGGCGTAAAACGCGGCGGTCAGCCCCGTGATGCCGCCGCCCAGCACGACAATCCGGTTATCGCGGTTACGTTCCACTGTGCAACCCTTCCTTTCGTTCCTCCGGGGCGCGGCTCAGCTCGGCCAGAACGGCTTCCTTCAGCGTCCCGATATAAAGGGGATCGGTATTCAGCGACTCCGTCCGCATCAGGCGGAGCCCCAGACGCCCCGCTTCCCGCCGGCATTCGATGTCCACATCGTAAAGAATTTCCAAATGATCCGACACAAAGCCGATCGGGCAAACGAGAACGTTCTCCGTGCCGCTTTCCGCGAGCTGCGCAAGCACGTCCAGAATGTCCGGGCCGAGCCAGGGCACCGCCGTGCGGCCGGCGCTCTGCCAGGCAAACGACCAGTTGGCGACGCCTGACCGCTCTGCGATCTCCCGGGCGGTCTCCAGCAGCTGATCCGGGTACGGATCGCCGCTTTCCAGTATCGACGCCGGCAGGCTGTGCGCCGTGAAAAGCACACGGACGTTGTCCTTCGCGACGCCTTCACCGGCGAAATCCTCCAGCCGGCGGGAAACGCGGGACGCAAAAGCTTCCAGCAGCAGCGGGTGCAGGTGGTAGCTCAGCACAAACCGGATCGGCAGCCCAAGCTCCTCCGCTTTCTCCCGCGCCTGGCGGACATACCCACCGACGCTCATGGAGGAATAATGGGGCGCCAGCACAATGCCGACCGCCTCCTCCACCCCCGCTTCCTTCAGCGCCGCCACTCCGTCCGGCACGTAGGGGCTGGCGTGCTTCAGGCCCTGGCGGCAGATGTACTCCGCGCCGCCGCCCGTTTCGTTAAGCGCCCGCTCCAGCGCGGCGACCTGGGCGTTTGTGTTTTCGCGCAGCGGGAACACCCCGCCTACGATCGCTTCGTAGCGGCCGACCAGCTCCGCCAGCTGCTCGGGCGTCGGCGGATGGCCCCGGCGGATGTGGGTGTAATAGTCCGCGATGCCGTCCATGCTGGCGGGCGTTCCGTAAGACATGACCAAAACTCCGATGCGTTTGCCGCTCATCCGTTAACCTCCGCTTTCCGGCGCTCCGCGCCCGCTTCTTGGGCGAGCGCGCTCCGGGAATAGTCGTGCACGAAATCCGTCAATTCCTTCAGCTTTCCAAGGTCCGCCTGCGGGAATAAGCCGTGCCCGAGATTGAAAATAAAGCCCGGCTCCCGGATGCCTTCGTCGATCAGGGCGCCGGCCCTTTCGCGGACCAGCTCCATGGGGGCGGTGAGCAGATACGGGTCCAGGTTGCCCTGCACCGCATAAGCGCCTCCGGTACGGCGCCGGCCCTCCGTCAGGGAAACCCGCCAGTCAAGGCCGATCACATCCGCCTGAATGCCCGCCAAATGCGGGAGCAGCTCCCCGGAGCTGACCCCGGGAAAATAAATTTTCGGCTGCGGAAGACCGGACAGCTCGGCAAAAATGCGTTCCACCGTCGGCCGCACATAATGGCGGAAATCCTGCGGGCTCAGAGCGCCGACCCAGCTGTCGAACAGCTGCACGGCTTTGGCTCCCGACGCAATATGCGCTTTCAAATAAGCGATTGCCATGTCTCCCAGTTTGTCCATCAGCGAAAACCAGACCTCGGGCGCGCCGTACATCATTTCTTTGGTACGCAGGTACTGCTTGGAAGGCTTGCCTTCGATCAGATAGCTGGCGATGGTAAAAGGCGCGCCGGCAAAGGAAATCAGCGGCACCTCCAGCTCGCGGTCGAGGATTTCGATGGTCCGGAGGACATGCCCGAGATCGCCCTCCGCATCGATCGGCGTAAGCCGGGCGACATCCTGCGCGGAGCGGATCGGATTGTGCACCACCGGACCGACGTTCTTGACGATGTCAAAATCGATGCCGAGCGAAGCAACCGGATTCATAATATCGGAATATAAAATGGCGGCGTCCACGCCGAGCTTGCGCACCGGCATCAGGGTGACTTCCGCCGCAAGCTCGGGCTGGCGGCAAATTTCCAGCAGGCTGTACTTCTCCTTGATTTTCCGGTACTCGGGATCGTACCGGCCCGCTTGCCGCATGTACCAGACCGGAACGAAATCGGTCGTTTCCTTGCGGCAGGCCCTCAAAAACGTATCGTTATAGGCCACTTCGGTCTCCTGTTCCGCAGAACGGACGCGGCTTTCCCGCCCTTCCGGCAAGGGCCGCCGCGCCGGCTTTTCCGCTTTTGGTGAATTCGGGTCCGCCGCTTCAGCGCTCCTGCAGCCAGCGAACGGCGTCCTTGGCAAAATAGGTGATGATCAGATCCGCCCCGGCCCGCTTGAAGCCGGTCAGCGTTTCGGTCACGATGGCGCGCTCGTCGATCCAGCCGTTCGCGGCGGCGGCTTTCACCATCGAATACTCCGCGCTCACGTTGTAGGCGACAACCGGAAGATCGAAGTTGTCGCGGACCGATTTGATGATGTCCATGTAAGCGAGCGCGGGCTTGACGATCAGCATGTCCGCCCCTTCCGCGACGTCGGACTCGGCTTCGCGCAGCGCCTCGCGGGCGTTGGCCGGGTCCATCTGGTAGGTTTTGCGGTCGCCGAATTGCGGCGCGGATTGCGCCGCTTCGCGGAACGGGCCGTAAAACGCCGACGAGTATTTAACCGCGTACGACATGATCGGGACGTTCTCGAAGCCTTCTTCGTCCAGCGCCGATCGGATCGCATGAACAAAGCCGTCCATCATGTTCGACGGGGCGATGATGTCGGCGCCCGCCCGGGCCTGGGAAACCGCCGTTTTGGCCAACAGCTCCAGAGACTCGTCGTTCTTGATCTCAACGCCCTTCACGGTGTGGTGCACCATGCCGCAGTGGCCGTGATCGGTGTATTCGCACAGGCAGGTGTCCGCGACAACGAGAAGCCCGGGGTGGCGTTCCTTCGCCAGCCGGGTGGCCCGCTGGACGATTCCGTTCTCATCGAAGGCGGAGGTGCCGCAGGCGTCCTTCGTATCGGGAATGCCGAACAGGAGGACCGCCTTGATGCCGAGGGCGGCGACCTCGTCCAGCTCTTCCCCGAGACGGTCAAGCGAAAGGTGATAGACGCCGGGCATGGACGGGATTTCGTTCCGTACCCCCTCTCCTTCGGCGACAAAAAGCGGATAAATCAAATCATCCGCGGTATACGAAAATTCACGAACCAGGCTGCGCATGGCCGCGGACGTGCGCAGCCGGCGGTGCCGGACATAGGGATAAGGCATGCTGAAACCTCCTTGGAAAATGCGGCCCTCTCCGGGCGGAAAACCGGCCGGGAACGCCGCGTGCGGTTAACGTTCGTTTGCTTCGTTCAGTTCCTGCATGGATTCCGCCAGCGATTCCACGGTGGCTTCCTCCGATACGATCACCCGGGCAAAGCCCGCCTTGCGGGCCGTTTCCGCCGTCACCGGTCCGATGCAAACGGCCGGAATGGCGAGCAGGCCGGGAACCCGGTCTTCGGCGCCGGAGTGCCGGAGCATGGCCAGCATGCTCGTCACGGTGGACGAGCTTGTAAAGGACACCGCATCGATCCGGCTTTCCGTCAGCATGCGGATCAGGTCGTCCGCGTTTTCGAGAGCGGGCACGGGCTCGTAAAGATCCGCCTCCGTCACCTCGACGCCAAGGCGGGCCAGCCCTTCGGGCAGCACCCGGCGCGCCAGCCCCGAACGCGGCAGAAAGGCCTTTTGTCCCGCCCGCAGGTAGGGCCTGGCGGTTTCCAGCAGATGCTCGGCCTGAAACTTGGCCGGCTGAAAGTCGGCGGCCAGCCCGCGTTCCCGGAGCGCGGCCGCCGTCTTCGCGCCGACGGCCGCTATTTTTGCGCCTGCGAGCGCGCGGATATCTCCGCCAAGCTCGGCAAGGCGGCAGAAAAAGAATTCCACGGCGTTGGAGCTGGTGAAGAACACCCAGTCGTATTCGCCGAGCCGCCCCAGCGCGTCGTCCAGCGCCGCCCGTTTGGCCGGATCGGTCGGCCGGACCAGCCGGATGACCGGGATCTCCAGCGCTTCTCCGCCCCATTCGTCGATCTGGTCCGCCAGCCCGCTGGACTGCGTCCGCGAACGGGTGACCAGAATGCGGCGGCCGAACAGGGGCTTTTTCTCAAACCAGGCCAGCTTTTCCCGCAAGCCGACCACCTCCCCGACGATAATGACGGCGGGCGATTCCACGCCCGCGCGCTCCACCTCCCGCACGATGGTGGACAAGGTTCCCGTGACGGTCCGCTGCTCCGGCCGGGTCCCCCACTGGATAACCGCAGCCGGCGTTTCGGGAGAACGCCCGCCCGCCAGAAGAGCGTCCCGAATCGCCGCGAGATTGGAAACGCCCATGAGGAAAACGGTCGTTCCCGCAGCCGCGGACAGCTTGGCCCAATCGAGGGCGCCGCTCTCCAGCTTTTTGGCTTCGTGGCCCGTCACGATGGAAAGCGATGACGTAAAGTCGCGGTGGGTCACAGGGATGCCCGCATAAGCGGGCACGGCGAGCGCCGATGTAATACCTGGCACAATGACGTATTCAATGCCGTTTCGGGCCAGCAGCTCCGCCTCTTCCCCGACCCGCCCGAACAAGGAGGGGTCGCCGCCCTTCAGGCGGGTTACGATGTTGCCTTCAAGCGCCAGGTCCACCAGCAGCTGATTGATTTCTTCCTGCTGCAGCGTGTGGCGGTCGGGCAGCTTGCCGACGTACCGCTTGCGCGCCCCCGGCTTCATATGCTTCAGCAGGGCCGGGTTGGCCAGCCGGTCGTAAACGACAACATCGGCCTTGGCGATCGCCTCCAGGCCCCGGACCGTAATCAGCTTCGGATCGCCCGGTCCCGCCCCTACAAGAAATACTTTTCCCATTCCCATGCGTATTCCACTCCTGTTCCGCCCGGCGTTCGGCGCTTCCCTATCCGGCAAGCGCCGAACGTCGCAGCCGCCGGCTGCGGATTGCTTTTGGCGAACTGTCCTTTACTCCGGCACGGCGTATTCCGCCAGGATCCGGTCGGCTCCCCGCGCGGCCAGCGCCTCGGCCAGCTGAACGCCCAGCGCTTCCGGGTCCGTCCCTTCCCGCGTGTCCGCAAGCCGCTCGGTCCCGTCCGGCCGGCCTACCATTCCGGTCAGCCGCAGCCGCGCGCCGCCGGCTGCCGCGCCCGCTTCGTCCTCCAGGAGGACGGCGTGCGCGCCGATCGGCACCTGGCAGCCTCCGTTCAGGCGGGCCAGAAACGCCCGCTCCGCCCGGACCGCAAGCGCGGTCGGCGGATGGTTGATGCGGCCGAGCAGCTCCAGCATAAAGGCGTCGTCCGCCCGGCATTCGATGCCGAGCGCGCCTTGGCCTACAGCGGGAATGCATGTCTCCGGCGGCAAAAAGGCGCTGATCCGGTCCTCCCAGCCCATCCGCTGAAGGCCGGCGGCCGCAAGCAGGATGGCGTCGAAGCCTTCCGTCTCCAGCTTGCGGAGGCGGGAATCGATGTTGCCGCGCACCGGCTCGACCCGCAGGTCCGGCCGGGCGGCCAGCAGCTGGGACGCCCGGCGCAGGCTGCTTGTGCCGACAAGCGCGCCCTGCGGCAGCTCCTCCAGCGAAGCGGGGCCGCGGGTGATCAGGCAGTCGCGGGGATCGACCCGCTTCGGAACGGCTCCGATTGCCAGGCCGTCCTGCCGCACGGAAGGCACGTCCTTCATGCTGTGCACCGCCATATCGATTTCACCGGACAGCAGAGCCTGTTCAATTTCTTTGACAAACAAGCCTTTGCCGCCCACTTTGGATAAGGTGACGTCGAGAATCCGGTCGCCTTTTGTTACGATTTTCACGATTTCAAAGCTGCACGCCACCCCATTTTCGGCGGCGGCCCGTTTCAGGCTTTCCACCACTTGGCCGGTTTGCGTCAGCGCCAGCGCGCTTTGTCTCGTGCCCACTTTTACGGTACGCATGAAAGCTCCTTTCGTCCGCTTCGGCAGGGTCCCTGCCCCGCCTCCGTCCGGACAGCGCATTCGGGTTTTTCCCATTATACCTTATTTTGTCTCGAAGTCCGAATTGCCTCCCGGCGTATTAACCGGCCCGGACAGACGCGCTTCGCCCTGCTCCGGCTCATCGAATCGCAGCATGCCGCGAAGGCCTGCCAGCCTCTCCTCCCGGAAAACGGAGCCTTTCCGGTAATCGGCGGACGTCCCCCATTCGGCCGCCTGCAGCAGCAGCTTGCGGCGAAGGGCCGGGTCCTCCGTCCCGGCCCGCACCAGCTCGCGGACCTCCTGCAGGAAGTCGAGGTACGCTTCATAGGCTTCGCCGTAGCGGCTCCCGATATCGGCAGCCAGGGCGCGTGCGGCGGCCGGGCTTGCGCCCGCCGTCGAGACGGCGACCTGCAGCCTGCCACGTCGGACGGACGCGGGAACGGCGAAGCCGCCTTGTCCGGGCTCGTCGGCCCGGTTGCACAGCCGGCACGCCTCCTCCGCTTCGGCGGCAATGCGGGCGTTTGCCTCCGGGCTGTCCGTGGCGGCAAACACCAGCACGGCCCGGCCGGCGCGCACTTCCCCTTCGCGGTAGACGCGGCGCTCCGCCCGCAGCCGCCCTTCCTCCGCCCAGGCCGCCAGCCGGTCCGTCAGCTCCGGACTGACGACCGTTACGGCCGCGCCGGAGGCAAGCAGACCCGCCGCCTTCCGCTCGGCGACGGCGCCGCCTCCGAAGATCAGGCAGGGCCGGCCGGCAAGGCGAAGCATCGCCGGATACAGCGGCTGTTCTTCGCTCATCACATCCACCCCCAGCGGTGAAACACGGACAGTCCGTTAACCGCAAACAGA
This sequence comes from Gorillibacterium sp. sgz306347, assembly GCF_059735245.1. NCBI lineage: Bacteria > Bacillati > Bacillota > Bacilli > Caryophanales > Paenibacillaceae > Gorillibacterium > Gorillibacterium sp. sgz306347. Next base: position 67,237 of record NZ_JCAPET010000011.1, on the reverse strand, counting down.
TTCAGCAGCACCAGCGCGAAGGCCGCGAGATTTAACCGGGCGAGCCGGGTTCCGGCCGCTCGCGCGGTCATCCGCAGGTACAGCAAATAGGCGTAAACCGCCAGAATCAGCAGCGAAGCCAGCACTTTCGCGTCCAGAAGCAGCGACGGCCGGCCGGGGAGCAGCATCCAGGCCACGCCCAGCGCCAGAGCCGCCAGCAGCAGCGGAAAGCCGAGCAGCACCGCCCGGTAGGCGTACCGGTCGGTCCGCTCCAGGCTGGGAAGCCGCCGCATCAAGGGCGACCAGCGCTTTTCCTTCAGCTTTCGGTCCATCAGAAGATGCATCCCCGACAGCACCGCAGCGGCCGCAAAAGCGGCGTACCCCGCCACCGCAAAAAACACGTGCAAAAACAGCAGCCCGCCCGATACGGACCAGACGCCGGCCGCGGCGGGCGTATCCGATCCGGCCGTCAGCGCAAAGGAAAAAAAGGCGGAGCCCAGAAGCCCGCCCGCAAACACAAACAGATCGATCCGCGCGAAGCGGTACATGGCCAGCGACAGGCCGGCGAGAAGCCAGGCGAGGAGCAGCAGTCCGACCGGCTCGCCGTACAGGTCGCGCATCCACTCGCCGCGCAGCGGCGGCAGATAAGCGAGACCTCCGGTTTGAAGAACCCAGGCAAGAAGCAGAAACCCCGCGCCCAGCCGTTTCGCGCTCCGGTTTTCTTTCAGAAAATCGGAAAAGGAAAACAGCAGGCTCAGGGCGTATCCCGCCGCGATGGCGGCGGACAAAAGCAAAGGCATGCTCACTCGACAATCTCACCCCCAGCGGGAGATCGGCCGCTGTTCCGCCGGAAAGCGGAAACGGCCGTCAGGACGTGCTGGCCAAAGCTTCCCAGCCGAGCAGCGGCGCGGCGGGCAGCCGGTCTTCTTTGGCTGCTTTTGCCGTTTCGTCCGCTTTGCGGCGCGCTGCCTGCTGTTCCCGCTCCCCTTGCGCCGCCATGGCTTCCTCCAGCGCAAACATCTTGACGAACCGGTCGAGCGCTTCCTCCCCGTCCGCTTCGCCCGCCATTTCCTTGATCCGGAGAATGGGGTCGCGCAGCAGCTGGTTGACCATGCTCTTGGACAGACGGCGGATCACCTGGATTTCCCGCTCGCTCAGCTCGGGGAGCTTTTTCAGCATGCTCTCCATCGTCTCTTCGTGAACGCGGGCCGATTTCTCCTGCAGCGCCTGAATGACCGGTCCGACGCCAAGCGTCTTGTACCAGGCTTCGTACGTTTCATATTGTTCCTGAATCAGCTCTTCAATGACGGCGGCCACCCGGCGGCGTTCCTCCAGGTTGGATTCCACGATGGACTCCAGATCGTCAATGTCGTACAGATAGACGCCGGGAAGCCCGGAAATGGCCGGATCGAGGTCGCGCGGCACGGCGATGTCGATCAGGAACAGCGGCCGGGATTTCCGCCCGGGCAGCACCATCTCCACGTCCGCCGCGCGAAGAATCGGCTCGCGCGAGCCTGTCGAGCTGATCACCACGTCGGCCTCGGCCAGCGCGTCGGCAAGCCGCTCGTACGGCCAGACGCGTCCGGATACCTTATGCGCCAGCTCCTCCGCGCGCTCCCGGGTCCGGTTGGCTACGGTCACCGTCCCGGCTCCGCCGCTTTGCAGGTGCTTGACGGTGAGCTCGCTCATCTGCCCGGCGCCGATCACCAGCACGTTTTTGCCGGCGAAGCTGCCGAATATCTTTTTCCCAAGCTCCACGGCCGCGTAGCTGACCGACACGGGGTTTTCGCCGATCGGCGTTTCCGTGTGGGCCCGTTTGCCCACGGTGACGGCATGCTTGAACAGCGAATTAAAGATCGTTCCCGTCGTGCCCTCTTCCTGGGCGATCAGGAACGCATCCCGGACCTGGCCGAGAATTTGCGTCTCCCCGATGACCATCGAGTCCAGGCCGCAAGCGACCCGAAACAGATGCAGGGCCGCTTCTTTGTTATCGTAATGGTAGAGATGCGAGGAAAACGCGTCCCGGGAAATGCCGAAACGGCGTTCCAAAAAGCTATTTATATAGTGCCGGCACATCGGTGTCCGGTCCACGACAAGATAAAATTCGGTTCTGTTGCAGGTGGCGACAATCACGCATTCCAGCACGCTCGTGGTAGCCTTCAGCTCGTGAAGCGCAGCCTGCAGTTCCCCGTCCGGTATGGCAAACTTCTCCCGTACGTCAACAGGTGCCGTCCGGTAATTGAGTCCGACTGCCATGATATGCATGGTTGGTTCACCTGCCCCCTTTTCTCTATTTTTCAACTTCTCTTATTATAGCACAGCCTTGTCACGCTTTCCGAAGCGGAACGGCCATAAATTCGAAAAAGTTGTGTCCATTTTCATTGACAAATTCAAATTTATCATAATTCGTGCTGCGCAGGATAGCAAAAAACCATGGGTGGATTCCCATGGTTGACCTGACTCAGGCAGTTCCTTGCGGTCCGGCCGCCGCCTCTTCCTCCGGCCAATCGACCGCCCGGTCGATCAGCGCCCACAGCTCGTCCGCGCCCATTCCGGTTTCCGAAGAGAACAAAAGCGGGGCCTGGCCCTTGGGCATCCCCAGTCCTTCGCGCATTTCCTTCACGTGCTTCTGCCATTTGCTTTTCGGGATCTTGTCCGCTTTGGTGGCGATGACAATAATCTCGATGTCGAAATGCAGCAGCCATTCGTACATGGCCTGGTCGTCCTTCGTCGGGGGGTGGCGCACATCCACGATCAGGAGCACCTTCCGCAGCGGCTCGCGCGTGGTCAAGTACCGCTCGATGAATTTCCCCCACTCGGCGCGCTGGGTTTTGGACACCTTGGCATAGCCGTAGCCGGGAACGTCGACAAAATAAAAGAAATCATTAATCCGGTAATAATTCAGCGTCTGGGTTTTTCCGGGCTGGGAGCTGGTCCGCGCCAGGTTCTTCCGGCCGAGCAGCCGGTTGATCAGCGAAGATTTCCCTACGTTGGAACGCCCCGCCAAAGCGATCTCCGGCAGGGCGTCCTGTGGGTATTGCCCCGGTCCAACCGCGCTGATAATGAATTCAGCCTGTTTGACCTTCATGGTTTCCCTCTTTCGTTATCCGACCTGGAGCGGCTTCACCAGCGCATATTCCAGCACTTGGTCCATATGGCTTACGGGAATGAAACGAATCGCGCCCCGCACGCTCTCCGGAATTTCCTCCAGGTCTTTTTCATTGTCTTTGGGGAACAAAATGGTGCGGATACCCGCCCGGTGAGCCGCCAGCGATTTCTCCTTGAGCCCGCCGATCGGCAGGACGCGCCCGCGCAGCGTGATTTCCCCGGTCATCGCCACTTCCTTCGAGACCGCTGCGCCCGTGAGTGCGGAGATCAGCGCCGTCGCCATCGTAATGCCCGCCGAAGGACCGTCCTTCGGAATCGCGCCCTCCGGCACGTGCACGTGTATGTCGTTCTTCTCGTGAAAGTCGGCCGGGAGGTCGAATTCCTTGATCCGCGAGCGGGTATAGCTGAAGGCGGCCTGCGCCGATTCCTTCATGACGTCCCCGAGCTTGCCGGTCAAGGTAAGCTTGCCGCTCCCCGGCAGCACGCTCACTTCGATGACCATGGTGTCTCCGCCGACCTCGGTCCACGCAAGGCCGGTCACGGCCCCGACCTGGTCCTCTTCCTCGGCCATGCCGTAGCGGAATTTCGCCGGGCCGAGGTAGCGTTTGAGCTCCTCCCGGCCGACCGCGACCTTCTCCGCCCCGGAAATGATCTCCTTCGCGGTTTTCCGGCACAGGCTGGCCATTTGCTGCTCCAGGTTGCGCACGCCCGCCTCCCGGGTATATTCGCGGATGATCGTCAATATGGCGGCTTCGTCCACCGTCAGCTTATCCTCGTCGAGCCCGTGCTCCCTCTTTTGCTTCGGCAGCAGGTAGTTCTGGGCGATGTGCAGCTTCTCGATTTCGGTATAGCCGGGAATGTGCAGCATTTCCATCCGGTCGAGAAGCGGCCGGGGAATGTTATGCGCTCCGTTCGCGGTGGTCACGAACATGACGTTCGACAAATCGAACGGCAGCTCGATGTAATGATCGCTGAAAGATTGGTTCTGCTCGGGATCGAGCACCTCCAGCAGCGCCGCCGAAGGGTCGCCCCGGAAATCCATCGCCATCTTGTCGATTTCATCCAGCAGGAAAACGGGGTTCGACGTGCCCGCCGTCTTCATGCCCTGGATAATCCGGCCGGGCATCGCGCCGACGTACGTGCGCCGGTGGCCCCGGATTTCTGCTTCGTCGCGCACGCCGCCGAGCGAAATCCGGATGAACTCCCGGTTCAGCGAGCGGGCGATGGAACGCGCGATGGACGTCTTGCCCACGCCCGGCGGCCCCACCAGGCAGAGGATCGGGCCTTTGAGCTTTTTGACCAGCTGCTGAACCGCCAGGTATTCCAGCACCCGCTCCTTCGGCTTCTCCAGGCCGTAATGGTCCTCGTCGAGAATCTCCTCGGCCTTCGCCAAATCAAGGTCGTCGTCGGTCTGCTTCAGCCACGGCAGCGCCAGCAGCCAGTCGATGTAATTGCGGACGACCCCGCCTTCGGCCGAAGCCGCGGGCATTTTCTCCAGACGGTCGATCTCCTTGTTGATCTTGTCGCGGACTTTGTCCGGCAGCTTCGCTTCCTCCGCCTGCGCCCGAAGCTCCTCGACTTCTCCGGCGCGGCCTTCCTTGTCGCCAAGCTCCTTCTGAATCGCCTTCATCTGCTCCCGCAGGTAGTATTCCTTCTGGGTCTTCTCCATCTGCTTCTTGACCCTCTGGCCGATCTTCCGCTCCAGCTCCAGCACTTCCCGCTCGTTGCCGAGAATGTCGAGCAGCTTTTCCAGCCGCTCCCGCGGGTTCACGGTTTCCAAAATCTCTTGTTTGTCCTTGATCTTGAGCGACAGGTGGCTCGTGATCACATCGGCCAGCCGCCCGGGCTCGTCGATGTCGGAAACGGAAGCCAGCGTCTCGGGCGTGACCTTTTTGGAAAGGGTGATGTAATGCTCAAACTGGTTCAGCACGGTGCGCATCAGCGCATCGATTTCCGGGCTCGTATCGGTTTCCTCCGGCAGCTCCCGGAGAAGCACCGTGTAATACTCTTCGCTGTCCAGGTATTCGAGAATTTCCGCCCGTACCAGGCCCTCCACCAGAACGCGGATGGTTCCGTTGGGCAGCTTCAGCATCTGCCGCACCTTGGCGACGGTGCCGATGCGGTATATATCGTCCCTGGCGGGGTCTTCAATGTTGATTTCGGATTGGGAAGACAGCAGGATCACGCTGTCCTCCACCATGGCCTGCTCCAGCGCTTTTACCGACTTCTCGCGCCCCACATCCAGATGCAAAACCATGCTCGGGTAAACCAAAAGCCCCCGCAAAGGCAGCAAAGGCATTTGTTTGGCGTTTGTGTGGTACTGCCCCATGCTCCACCTCCAGTGGTCTTTCGCCTTGTCTATCTTGGTAAAACCAGTTTATCAAACCTCAGGCGAAAACACCAATTCGGGCGTCAGCCCCCGTGTCCTCCGCCCGGACTGCCTCCGAAGCCGTTGTCGGCGCGGAGAAACGGCATCGCGGCGGGCGCGATTCCCTCCGCTGCGGCGGGCGCGTCATCCGTTTGGGCTTCTCCCGCAAACCGGAGGCCCAAGGCATACTCCAGCGCTTCCTCCGCCGACTCCACCGGCCGCACCTCCACGCCTTCAATTCCGCGGAACAGCTCCTGCCAGTTCTCCCGGGGGATCACAATCCGGGTCGCGCCGGCTTGAATGGCCGCCTCGACCTTGGGCACCACGCCGCCGACCGGCTTCACTTTGCCGTGAATGCTCATTTCCCCGGTCATCGCCAGCCGGTTGTCAACCGGGATGCCGCGGATGGCCGAGGCGATGGCAGCCGCCATGGAAACGCCGGCGGAAGGACCGTCGATCGGCGTTCCGCCGGGGAAGTTGATGTGCAGGTCGTGGTTTTCCGGCTCGAACCCGAGCCGCCGCAGCACCGTGAGCACGTTCTCCACCGAACCGCGCGCCATGCTCTTGCGCCTCAGCGTCCGCGCGCCGCCGCCCATCTCCTCTTCGTCGACGACGCCGGTAATCGTAAAGCGCCCCGTTCCCGGCAATGCGGCCGGCATGGCCGTGACCTCAATCTCCAGCAGCATGCCGAGATTCGGCCCGTATACGGCCAGCCCGTTGACATACCCGACGCGCGGCGCGGACGGAATGCGCCGCTCCGGCCGGGGCGGGATCTGGCTGTTGTTGACGACCCACTCGACATCGTCCGGCGTCAGGGCCTGCCGCTTGTCGGTCATGGCGAGACCCGCGGCCAGCTGGACGATATTGACCGCTTCGCGGCCGTTCGCGGCGTAGCGCTTCACCACTTCCACGGCATCCGGCGCGTCGGGAAACCCGATTTTGCGGATGGCGTTCTCCGCTATGGCGCCGATTTCATCGGGCAGAAGGGGGCGGAAAAAGATCTCCATGCAGCGCGACCGGACGGCGGCCGGAATCTCCTGCGGGGTCCGGGTAGTCGCGCCTACCAGCCGGAAATCGGCCGGCAGCCCGTTTTGAAACACATCGTGGATGTAGCCCGGAATATTGGAGTCTTCCGAATTGTAATAAGAGCTTTCCAGAAAGACCTTGCGGTCCTCCAGCACTTTGAGCAGCTTATTCATCTGCACGGGATGAAGTTCGCCGATTTCGTCGATGAACAAAACACCCCCGTGCGCTTTGGAAACCGCGCCCGGCTTCGGCTGCGGGATGCCCGCCACGCCCATGGCCCCCGCTCCCTGATAAATCGGATCGTGGACCGAGCCGATCAGCGGATCGGCGATGCCCCGGTCGTCGAAGCGGGCGATGGTCGCATCCGTCTCGACGAATTTGGCATCCTGGCGGAACGGGGAGGCCGGATTCTTTTTCGCCTCCTCCAGAATGACCCGGGCGGCCGCCGTTTTGCCGACGCCGGGCGGCCCGTAAATCAGCACATGCTGGGGATTCGGTCCGCAGAGCGCAGCCTTCAGAGCGCGAACCCCTTCCTTTTGGCCGACAATTTCCTGCAGCGCCCCCGGGCGCGTTTTCTCGGAAAGCGGCTTGGACAGCGACACGGAGCGGAGCTTGCGGAGCCGTTCCATTTCCTTTTTCGACTCCCGGTCTACCGCAGTCCGGTTGGTTTGCTGGGTGCGCAGCAGGTTCCAGAAATAGAGCCCGATCACCACGGCAAAAAACACCTGAATCGTCATCAGCGCGACACTAAGTCCCATAAGAGGTCCCTCCTTCATCTACTGCCTAGTATTTCCCGGTGCGCAGGGCGTTTAACCGCTGCGGACGAGCCTTGCGGCAAAAGAAAAGCCGCCTCTCTCCGGGGAGAGAGGCGGCGGGATGGACCTCGCGGCATGGTATCAGACGACGGCGTCGCTTTTCTCGTGCCGGCGGCCGGGAATTTTGCCCGTCCGCTCGTATTCCAGAGCGATCGCGTCGATTTCCTTTTTGAGCTCGTTGACCAGCTCCGCTTCCGGCACCTTGCGGATCATTTCGCCGTACCGGAACAGCATGCCTTCGCCCCGGGCGCCCGCGATGCCGATATCGGCTTCGCGCGCCTCCCCGGGACCGTTAACCGCGCAGCCCAGCACGGATACCTTGATCGGCACCCGCAGCTTGGACAGGTACTCCTCCACCTCGTTGGCGACGGAAAACAGGTCGATGTCCAGGCGGCCGCAGGTCGGACAGGAAATCAGCGTCGGCGCGTCGGAGACAAGACCGAAAATCTTGAGCAGCTCGCGCGCCACCTTCACCTCTTCGACCGGATCGGCGCTCAGCGACACGCGGACGGTCGAGCCGATGCCCAGCGAGATGAGCGCTCCGAGCCCGGCCGAGCTTTTGATCGTGCCGGAGAACAGCGTCCCGGATTCGGTAATGCCCAGGTGAAGCGGATAGCGGAAGGCTGCGGCGGCTTTGGTATACGCTTCGATCGCCATCGGCACGTCCGAAGCTTTCAGAGACACGATGATGTCGTGAAAATCCAGCTCCTCCAGAATGCCGATGTGGAACAAGGCGCTTTCCACCATCGCGTCGGCGGTCGGATAGCCGTACTTGTCCAGCAGATGCTTTTCCAGCGAACCGGCGTTCACGCCGATGCGGATCGGGATACCCCGCTCCTTGCAGGCTTTGACGACGGCTTCTACCTTTTCCCGGCGGCCGATGTTGCCCGGATTGATGCGCACCTTGTCGATGCCGTTTTCGATTGCTTTCAGGGCAAGCCGGTAATCGAAATGAATGTCCGCCACAAGCGGAATATGAATGCGCCGTTTGATCTCGCGGATGGCTTCGGCGGCCTCCTCGTTGTTGACGGTCACGCGGACGATCTGGCAGCCCGCTTCCTCCAGCCGAAGGATTTCGGCCACGGTCGCTTCCACGTCCGCGGTTTTGGTCGTGCACATGCTCTGAATGACGATGCTGTCGCTGCCGCCGATGGTCAGGTTGCCGACTTTGACCGGGATCGTGTCTTTTCTGTGGAACATGGCAGGCTTCTCCCTCTCTATGCAAAGATCCTCCGCTACGGCCCCTCGATAGGGCTCCGCAGCGGAGGCGTAACGGATTTAGATGCGGTTGGTCGGGCGCGGTTACGCGCTCTCTTCCTTCTTCTTGGACTCCTTCGTGGTCAAGAGCGGCGCAATTTTCTCCTGCACCACTTCCTTGGTCACGACGCATTTGCTGACGTCCGTCCGGGACGGGATGTCGAACATGACATCCAGCATAATGCTTTCGATGATCGCCCGGAGGCCTCGGGCGCCGGTGTTGCGTTTGATCGCTTCCTTGGCGATCGACTCCAGCGCTTCCTCGGTGAACTCCAGATTCACGCTGTCCATCTCCAGCAGCTTCTGGTACTGCTTCACGAGCGCATTCTTCGGCTCCGTAAGGATCCGTACGAGCGCAGTCTCGTCAAGCGGCTCCAGGGTGGAGATGACCGGAATCCGGCCGACAAATTCGGGGATCAGGCCGAATTTCAGCAGATCCTCTGGCAGCACGAGGGAAAGGTATTCGCCCGGCTTGAGATCCGTTTTGTGCCCGTCGGTGCCGAAGCCGATCACCTTTTTGCCGATGCGGCGTTTGATGATCGATTCCAGTCCGTCGAAGGCGCCGCCTACGATGAACAGAATGTTCGTCGTGTCGATCTGGATGAATTCCTGATGCGGGTGCTTGCGGCCGCCCTGGGGCGGAACCGAAGCGACCGTTCCTTCGAGGATCTTCAGCAGCGCTTGCTGCACGCCCTCGCCGGAAACGTCGCGGGTGATCGACGGGTTCTCGGATTTGCGGGCCACTTTGTCGATTTCGTCGATGTAAATGATGCCGCGCTCCGCTTTCTCCACGTCGTAATCCGCCGATTGGATCAGCTTGAGCAGAATGTTCTCGACGTCTTCCCCGACGTAGCCCGCTTCCGTCAAGGAAGTGGCGTCGGCGATGGCGAACGGAACGTTCAGGATTTTGGCGAGCGTCTGGGCAAGCAGCGTTTTGCCGCTGCCGGTCGGCCCGAGCAGCAGGATATTGCTCTTGGCGAGCTCGACTTCGTCCTTGCTGCTTTGGGTGTTGATGCGCTTGTAGTGATTATATACAGCGACGGACAAAGACTTCTTGGCCATGTCCTGTCCAATGACATACTGGTCGAGAATGTTCCGGATGTCGCGCGGCTTGGGAACGTCCTTCAGGTCGAGATCCTCGTCCTGTCCGAGCTCCTCCTCGACGATTTCCGTGCACAGCTCGATGCATTCGTCGCAAATGTAGACGCCGGGACCGGCGACCAGCTTGCGCACCTGGTCCTGCGATTTGCCGCAGAACGAGCATTTGAGCTGACCTTTCTCTTCGTTAAATTTAAACATCGGATCACCCCTTGGGTTAAACTAAATCTTTTCGGGTGATGACCTCGTCGATCAACCCGTAGGCCTTGGCATCCTCAGCAGACATGAAGTTGTCCCGGTCCGTGTCCCGGTCGATCTTCTCGTAGGGCTGACCAGTGTGCGTCACGTAAATTTCGTTCAGCTTCCGCTTCGTCTTGATGATCCAGTCGGCGTGAATCTGGATGTCCGATGCCTGTCCCCGGACTCCGCCCAGCGGCTGGTGGATCATCACTTCGCTGTTGGGCAGCGCGTAACGCTTCCCCTTCGCGCCGGCCGTCAGAAGAAGCGAGGCCATGCTGGCCGCCATTCCGACGCAGATGGTGGACACATCCGGCTTGATGAACTGCATCGTATCGTAAATGCCCATCCCGGCCGTAACGGAACCTCCGGGAGAATTGATGTAGAGGCTGATGTCCTTCTCCGGATCCGCCGCCTGCAAAAACAGCAGCTGGGCGATGACCAGATTGGCCACGCTGTCGTCGATCGCGTCGCCGATAAAGATAATGCGGTCCTTCAGCAGGCGGGAATAGATATCGTACGATCTTTCGCCGCGCGCTTCTTGTTCAACCACCATAGGAATCAGACTCATACCGGCAGCATCCTTTCATCCCTAAAATAACCGATTGCACAGCTTTATTTTATCATGTTTAAAGACGTCTGTCATTTTTTACCCATTGGAAAAACGTTGAAACCGCGCGGCTCCGGGCGGAGCCGGAGTGGAAAAGAAAGGCGCCGAAAATGCGACGCCTTTCCGTATGGGTTCATCATTTTTTCGCTAGGATTCGACGTTTACGCCTCTTCCGGCTTCTTGACGCTGGACTCGACCAGGAAATCGACCACTTTGCTGCGGGTCAGGTCGGCCTTCAGGTTGTCCAGCATGCCGTTGGATTCGAACAGCGTGCGGATTTCCTCGCTGGAGCGCTGGTACAGACCGCCGAGACGCTCAAGCTCCTTGTTCAGGTCTTCCTCCGTCGGCTCGATGCTTTCGGCTTTCGCTACGGCTTCCAGCACCAGGGAGTTCAGCACGCGCTTGCTTGCATCCGCGCGCATTTGCTCTTTCAGGGCTTCTTCCGTTTGACCCGTGAACTGCGAGTAAAGCTCCAGGTTCATGCCTTGCCCTTCCAGGCGGTTGCGGAAATCGGAGAACAGATTTTCCACTTCGTTGTCGATCATGACGTCCGGCACATCCACGGTTGCGGCGGCGGCGACCTTCTCGATCACGGCATTCTCCAGCTCGCGCTTCAAGGATTGCTCCTTTTGCTCGCGGAGGCGTTTTTCCACGTCGGCTTTGTATTCCTCCAGCGTGTCGAATTCGCTGACGTCCTTCGCGAATTCGTCGTCCAGCTCGGGCAGGTTTTTCCGTTTGATTTCGTTAACCTTCACTTTGAAGACAGCCGCTTTTCCCTTCAGGTCGGGCGCGTGGTACTCTTCCGGGAAGGTAACGTTGACTTCTTTCTCTTCGTCCTTCTTCATGCCGACCACTTGCTCTTCAAAGCCCGGGATAAAGCTGCCCGAACCGAGCTCGAGGGAGTGGTTCTCGCCTTTGCCGCCTTCGAAGGCAACGTCGTCCATAAAGCCTTCAAAGTCGATAACGGCGATGTCGCCGTTAACAGCCGCTTCGTCGTCACCGGCTACTACGAGCTCGGCGTGACGTTCCTGCATGCGCTTCAGCTCGGCTTCGACTTCCTCGGCGGTCACGTCGGCGGATTTCTCCGTCACTTCGACGCCTTTGTACTCGCCGAGCTCCACTTCCGGCTTCACGGCCACTTTGGCGGTGAATTTCAGCACTTGGCCTTTGCCCATTTCCTGTACGTCCACTTCCGGACGGTCGATCGGCTCAATGTTCACTTCTTCGACGGCTTCGGTGTAAACTTCCGGAAGAAGGATATCCAGCGCGTCCTGGTACAGGCTTTCCACGCCGAAACGGCGCTCGAACATGGCCCGCGGCACTTTGCCTTTGCGGAAGCCCGGAACGGTTACTTTCCCGGCCACTTTCTTGAACGCTTTGTCTAACGCGTCGTTTACACGCTCGGCTTCAACCTCGACGGTAAGGACGCCTTGATTCTTCTCTATTATTTCCCAGCTTGCTTTCATTTTATGCTTTCCCCTCCAAAAAATGTACCTGCCTCGTTTTACCCGTTGACCTTAAACCATTCCATTATAATCATTACGCCCTCACATTTCAAGACAAGACGTTTTTTTCCTGACTCCGGCGGCCCGCAAGCAGCGCCGGCGGCGGTCATAGTGCGCTACAATCTGCCGCGCAGCCGGACGAACGTTTCGATCGCCTGCTCCGCCTGCCGCCATTCCAGGACCTGCTCCTCCGTCAGCCCGTATTCCTCGCGATAGTCCGTTTCCCCGGCATCCTCGGTTTGCAAAATCTTTCCGAGCGCCCCGTGCAGGGCCGCCGCCCAGGCGTCGATGCCGCCGTCGTCCAAAGCCGCCAGCCGGCCGTAAAGCGGCGAGGCGTAGACGAAGGAAAGAAATTCGATCCAGGTCTGCTCGGCAAAATAGGCAAGGGCGGGTTCCCCCACTTCGCTTTTGGCCTGCACCCGGCGCAAAACGGCGCTCATGGCGTCCGGAAAGTCGTCCGCCGAGAGCGGCGTCTCCTCGATCCGCACCTCGCGTTCGCCGCCCTGGTACCGGATGGTCACGGCGCCGTTCTCGCCCCGTTTGCGAAGCGCCTGCAGCCCCTGAAACACGATAAAAGGGTGCAGCGTCGCGTTTTGCAGCCATTCCTTCAGCGTAGGCGTCACGTCCGGATGGTCCAGGTAGGTAAGCTGTCCCAGCGCCAGAAGAATCTTCTCCATGCTGTCGCCGGTAATAAGGGCGTCCAGCAGCCGGTTGACATAACCGCTGTCGGCCGTCCGCCTCCGGTCCACGCTGTTCCGGAACAGCTCCTCCTCGGTCTCCTCCGGCCCGGCCGGCTCGGTTCCGTCCCGGCTCTCCAATCCGGGCAGCATGTTCTCCAGCCAGCCGAGGAGCCCCTCCCATTCTTCGCGGTTGCGGGGATCCCCGGTCTCCAGCTCCAGCAGAAAACGAAGCAGCCCCACTGCTTCGGCATAGCGCTCGGTCTCCAGCATCCGGGTGAGCTGCATTTGGTAGTAATCGATGGTTTTCGGAAAAAGGATGACTTTCCCTTTCGCGTCGTTGTTGTCGTTCCCGTCGCTTTCCCGGCTCCTGATAGCCGCCACCTCTTTCGCATAAGCTTCTTCACCTGATGGTAGCCTGTCCGCGTCCAAAAAGCAAAGCAACCCCGGACGGCAAGTTTCCGATTGCTTTTCCCGGGAGCTTTGTGCTATGATAATGCTGTTTCGCCAATCCGCATGCGGGTGTAGTTCAATGGTAGAACGCCAGCTTCCCAAGCTTGAGGCGAGGGTTCGATTCCCTTCACCCGCTCCAACCGTGCATATGAACAGAGCCCTTTTCGGGCTCTTTTTGTTTCTTCATAGATTCAAGTGCAAGATCGACGCCAAAGTGCAGAACCGGCAGCCAAAACGCGAGACCGGAGGTGCGAAGGGAACATGGGGAAATCGGCCTCGGCGGCAGCTCCGGGAGCAAGCGATGCAGCCCAGAATCCGCATGCCCGGCGGCTTGACAAGGAATGGCTTTGCCGTTATCATTGGTCTAGCCAAAAGGGAGCCGTCTGCCAAGGTGCGGAGCTTTTGGATGCAAACGCAGGTCCCAGTAGCTCAGCTGGATAGAGCAACGGCCTTCTAAGCCGTGGGTCGGGGGTTCGAGTCCCTCCTGGGACGCCATTCCAACTTTACATCTTTTACACGCCGCTCCTTCAATAAGGAGCTTTTCTTATGTCTTATAAACACAATAGAAAGAAAAGAGCAGGACGGCCTAACCAGCCTCCTGCTCTTTTCTTTCTAATCTGCGCGCTGCCCGGACAGCAATGGAATCGGGCATTTTCCCCGGGGCACTTCCCCCTTCCCCTTTCCGGCCTACTGAATTTACTGGTAGGGCCAATAACCTTAGCGGAAAGGATGATTATCATTGCCTTCCATTATCGATTATCAGTTTAACGAAGAGCCTGCCGGAGGAGGATCGCTCCCGTTCCAGCTGACTTCAGGCGTTGAGGCGGGCATCGCCACCATCAACCTGAACAACGCCTTTTTGACCGACCGGATTGTATTTGCCGCCACGGTAGGGTGGATGCCTTCTCTTTTACCTCTCGGTTCGGTCTCGCCCATGCTCACTCTTCGCATTCGCCGCGACGCTTCCAACGGACCGATTCTCTATCAGATCCAGGACAGGGCATATATCGGACCGGGCAGCGAGGTTCCGGGGGAATACATTCCGGTGATTACCTCATTTATCCATGCCGGGATTGCCACGGCGACCGGACCTAACGCTTATGTGTTAACCGCCCTCCTTTCGGGGAGCGGCTCCGTGTTTGGGCCGGTGCATTTTAGCGGCGCCAGCCTCTACCAATTGGGTCCCGTGACCCCCTGAAGGCAGCGTGCGGTACCGGACCTTTGGTTATTCCAGCCAGCGTTTTCCCGTTTCGTGCTCGATTCCGAACTGGTCGAGAATGCGCGCGACCGTTTGGAGCACCATGTCGTCGATCGTTTCGGGCTTTGTATAAAACGCCGGCATTGGCGGCAGCATCACCGTGCCCATCCGGGCGAGCCGCAGCATATTCTCCAGATGGATCTCGCTGAGCGGCGTCTCCCGCGGCACCAGCACCAGCTTGCGCCGTTCCTTCAGCGTCACGTCCGCCGCCCGGGAAATCAGGTTGTCGGTATAGCCGTGGCTGATCGCGGCCAGCGTCTTCATGCTGCACGGCGCGATTACCATTCCGTCCGTGCGGAACGACCCGCTGGAAACGGAAGCCGCCAAATTGTCGGCGGCATGCACGCGGGAAGCGAGCTTTTTCACGTCCTCCACGGCATAATCCGTCTCGATCCGGATCGTCTTCTCCGCCCACGGGCTCAGGATCAAATGCGTTTCCACTTCCAGCTTCTGCAAAACCTGGAGCAGTCGGATGCCGTAAATCGGCCCCGTTGCCCCGGAAAGAGCGACGATTAGTTTCATTCCAAGGTGTCCCTTCCGTATCCTGACATGCTGAAAACAGGCGTATCGGCCTTGCTAGTATTATAGTAGGCCGCCCCCCGTTCCAACAACAAAAAAACGCACCCTCCTCGAGAGGCTGCGTTTCAATACGGACCCTGGCCGTTCGGCAAAAAGGCGCATCAGGACAGCAAGCGCTCGATTCCCGAACGGATGATGGAGCAGGAGTCGGCAAACTTGCGCGTTTCCTCTTCGGTCAGGTTCAGCTCCACCACTTCCTCGATTCCGCCCGCTCCGATAATGGCGGGCACGCCCGCACAGACGCCCTTTTGCCCATACTCTCCATCCAGAATCGCCGATACGGCGATGATCTTGTGCTCGTCGTTCAGGATGGACCGGGTGATATAGGCGAGCGCATTGCCGATGCCGAATTGGGTGTTTCCTTTGCGGAGAAAAATTTCCCAGCCGGCGTCCTTCGTTTTCTTCGCCACTTCCTCCAGGTCGACATGCTTGAACCGCTCTTTGTGCTGGTCGAGAATATGCAGGATCGGTTTCCCGCCAATGGTTACATGGGACCAGGCGACAAACTGCGATTCGCCGTGTTCGCCGAGCGCATAGCCGTGAACGCTGCGCGGGTCGATTGAAAACACTTCGGAAAGCAGGGTTTTGAGGCGCGAGGAATCGATAGAGGTGCCGGTTCCGATCACCCGGTGCCGCGGCAGGCCGCTGATTTCGCGGATCAGGTAAGTGACGATGTCCACGGGATTGGCCGCAACGACGAAGATGCCGTCGAAGCCGCCGCTCATGACCCGTTCGACGATTTCCCGCGTGATCTTGCCCGCGTCCTCCAACACGTCCAGGCGGGTTTGCCCCGGCTTCGGATTTGCGCCGGCGGTCAGCACGATCACGTCCATGTCCCGGCAGTCTTCGAGATTTCCGGCGTATACCTTTGTTCGCGTGGATGTAAAGTCCATGCAGTGCGACAGGTCGAGCGCCTGCGCCATCGCCCGGTCGTAGGTCCGGTCGATCATCATAATTTCGTCGCACACGGACTGGTTGATCATGGAATAGGCGCAGCCCGCTCCCACCATGCCCGCTCCGACGATAGCCACCCGTCTGGTTGTTTTTCCCATCGCCATCCTCCAACGCTTGTCTTATCAATCTGATTGATTTCTTTTATTATACGCGAGAACGCGGTCTGTGTCACATTTAATGACATTTCTCCGGAGCGCAGCAAAAAACCGTCCGTTACCGCGGACGGCCATGGCGGTTATCCTTTCTTTTTGAGCGCAAGAATAGCCTCTTGGGCGGCGGGATAGCGGAAAACGAAGCCGGCCTCGGCGGCCGCGCGGGGCAGGACCCGCTGCCCCTCCAGCAGGAGCGTGCTCATCTCGCCGAGGACCGCCCTCAGCGCAAAAGCGGGTACGGGCAGCCAATGAGGACGGCCGTACGCTTTGGCAATGGCTCGGCCGAAGTCGTCGTTCAGCAGCGGGTTGGGAGCAACGGCGTTTACCGGACCCTCGAGCTGCGGCGACAGCAGACAGAATTCTATCAGGCGCGCAAGGTCATGCAGGTGAATCCAGGACACCCACTGCCGGCCGGTCCCGATCCGGCCGCCGGCAAAAAACCGGTAGGGAAGCCTTTGCAGGGGAAAGGCTCCGCCGCCGCTGCCCAGCACAACCCCAAGCCGGAGCTTGACGAGACGGACGGCGGGAATCCGGTCGGCCGCCCGTTCCCATTCGCGGGAGACGTACCCCAGAAAATCGCCGGTCGGCTTGACGGAGGTTTCGTCAAAAACATCGCGCTCGGAAGTGCCGTAAATGCCGACGGCCGAGGCATTGATGACGACCGGCAGCGGGGAAGCCAAACGCCCGGCCATCGCGGCGATCCGGGCGGTCGTCTGCACCCGGGATTCCAGAATGGCCCGTTTCCCTTCCGGCGTCCAGCGGCGGCGGATGGTCTCGCCCGCCAGATTCACCACCGCGTCCGCCCCCTGAAGAAGCTGTTCTTCCTCCGCCTGTTCCCACGTGGCGTACCCGAGCGGACCGCCGCTTTCCCGGGACGGGCGGGAACGGCGCGAAACGATCCATACTTCATGGCCCTGCGCAGCCAGATGAGCCGATGCGGCCCGTCCGATAAAACCCGTGCCTCCGAATAAAACGATTTTCATGCGCGGCCTCCTTCCGGTTTTTCGGCAATGACAGACAAAAGGCTCCCGCGAGCGGCCGGAAACCGCACGAGAACCTTTATCCATGCCAGCTTTTCTCATTTTCATAACCGGAAGACGCGGCAGTGAAACAGCCGGCGTCTTTTTGCGGACTCACTGCGCCTGGGTCAAGGCGCTGTCGACTGCCGCGGTAAGCTCCTCGTAGCTGGTGCCCGGCGCCAGATGAGTGCCGTTTACAAAGAACTGCGGCGTTCCGTTGACGCCCAGCGAGCCGGTAATCTTATAGTCTTCTTTTACATCGAGCATATACGTATGCTCTTTCAGGTCTTTCTCAAACTGGGCCTGATCGATCCCGTCCATGTTCTCCTTCACGAAATTGATCAGATACTTCTGCGTGGCCCATACTTCCGTTTCATCGCCCTGAGCCGCGAACAGCTTCTCGGTGAACTCCCAGAACTTGTCGTTGTTCTGCCGGTAGATCGCTTCGCCGGCGCTTGCCGCAAGGATCGAGTCGCGGTCGATGAACGCGTGGTTCATGAAGTAGAACGCGACCTTCCCGGTATCGACGTAGTCCTTCTTGAATTTGGCCAGGTTCTCTTGCGACCAGGTGGCGCACACGGGGCATTTGAAATCCGCGGCCTCCACCACCTTCACCGGGGCGTCGGGATTGCCGAGCACCGGCTGCTTGTCGTACTGAATGCCTTTGGAAATATCGATGCTGCCCTTGATCTCGGTGTAGTTGATCAGTCCCTTTTCGTCGGCCGCCTTGAGTTTGTCCTGGTAAGCGTTCAGGCCGACCAGAATGCCCAAAAGCACGACCAATACCCCGAGGAACGCCGGGATAAAATAATTCGTTTTTTGCCTGCGGGCCATCATTTGCCCCCCTTCCTACTGGTTTCCACTCGATCATACCTTGTCCGTAAAAAAATTACTATAGGGTTTCCCGACCTGAAAATCCGTTTTTCTTTGGTTTTCCTGCTTTTTTATGGGATTTTTTACTTTTTTGCAAACGTTTTCTCTCTTTTTCTCTTCTTTCTTTTGCACCTGCCGAATATTCATGTTACTGTGATATTTGTCTCGGTTTTTTGGCGCTTCATCGCTTACAATAGCAGGGAACCGATTTCGACAGCGATTGACAGTTACATTGAACCAAGTGGGGGTTTTCCTTTGAATCATGCTTCCGTCTCTTTGGTAACGGACACGGAGTTGTTTGCCGCCGCGCTATTCCAGAGCAAGGTTCTGGTCGTGCAAAGAAAGAACAACGTCATTTTGCTCTATCCGGGCAAAATCGAAAAGTTTGACGAAACCTGGGTCAAGGTCAGCGGCTCCTGCTACCGCCGGAGCGAATGCGACTTTCAGATGCTGTAGCACGCCCATGTTAAGAGAAGGCGCCCGAACGGCGCTTTTTTTGTGCGTTTTTTCGGCAATGGGTGGTACAGACGAGAACTGGGCGATGCGGCGCATCGCCTGGAGATCGGAATACGCAACAAAAGCCCCGGAGAAAACCGGGGCTTTTTGCGCTGCGGACCAAGCCGGCGTTACGCCTGGAATGCGCGAATCTGCTCTTTCAGCTCCAGCATCATCTCGTTCAGCCGCTGGGCGGAGCCGGAAATGCCGTCCATGAGCGCTTTTTGCTGCCCGGACGCCGCCGCCACCGAATCCGCGTGCCCGGCCGAATCGCGTGCGGTGTTGAACATCTCTTCCATAGAAGCGGAGATTTCCTCGGTTCCGGCCGAGATTTCCTGGGTCGTGGAGGACACGTCCTGCATTTGGGCCGTCACCTCCTGGACCGATGCCCGGATTTGCTCGAAGGACAAGCCGATCCGCTCCATGCGGGCGATGCCCTCGCGGATTTCTTCCATGCTGCGCGTCATCGAATCCGAGGCGTTTACCGTCGAGGCCTGGATGTATTGCACGCTCTGCACGATGCTGGCGATGGATTCGCCGGTCCGCTCGGCGAGCTTCTTTACCTCGTTTGCGACGACGGAGAAGCCGCGCCCGTGCTCGCCCGCCCGCGCCGCTTCAATAGAAGCGTTCAGCGACAGCAGCGATGTCTGGTTGGCGATTTCCGAAATAACCTCGACAATTTGGCCGATCTGGCTGGAATGGCCGGCAAGCTCGCGGATTTGGCCGGCCGTCTGTTCGGCCGATTGGCCGATGACGCCCATCTGGCGAATGGCGGATTCGATTTCCCGATGGCCGCCTTCGATTTCCGCCGAAACCTCCTGCGACTGATCCGACACGCTGGCGGCCGACTCGGAAATCCGCTGCACCCCGACGGCCATCTCCTCGCTTGCCCGCGCGGCCTGCTCGGCGCTTTGCAGCTGGGCGCCGGCGCCGGATGCCATGGATGCGGCGGCAGCTGCGATCTGCCCGGATGCCTGGGAAGATTGGTCCGCCGAACCCAGCAGCTCGGAAGAAGCCGCCGTGACCTGCTCCACCGTGGCGTCGATCTTCTGCACCATGCCGCCCAGCGATTCAATCATCCGGTTGATGCTGGCGCTCATTTCGCCGATCTCGTCCTTGGAGCGGACCGGTACGCGTTCGGCCAGGCTGCCAGCGGCCGCGCGCTGCATGCTCGCCGAGATGGATACGATCGGTTTGGCGATCAGACGGGTCAGCACCAGGGCGATTGCCGCGACAAGCAACAGCACAACGGCAATGACCGTAAACGACAGCGTACGAATTTCCGTTACCCGTTCGAAGATCTCCTTTGCCGGGGCTTCCAGCACAAGCTTCCAGCCTGTCGAAGGAACGGTCTCGTAATAAACCATGATCCGTTTCCCTTCCTCGCTGCGGTATTCTGTGGACCCGCTGTCGCCCTTCAGCACATCCGCATATACTTGCTCCAGGCTGCTTCCTTTCGTGAATTCCGTCACATTTTTACCGATGCGATCCGGTGCCTGGGACGTGTAATAGACGCCGTCCGCCGAGAGGAAATACGCCGCCCCCGTTTGGCCGAGCCGGATGCTTTCACTCAGCTCCGCCAGGACATCCGGCGTAAGGGAAAACGCGATGCCCCCGGCAAACTTGCCGTCGTTCATCACCGGAACGATCATCGGGATGATGTATTTTTGCAGCGGCTCCAGATACGACATGTCCGCCACCGAAGGCCGGCCCGTTTCCTTCGCGCTCAGAAAATAGTCCGCCGTGGACATATCGGCCGTCATGTTCTGCATATTGGTCAGCGTCCCGCTGTCGCTGATAATGCTGTAGCCCTCCGAGGTACGGTCGCTTTCGTCGAGCAGCTGCAGAACGGGAAAAATGGCCTTCGGGTCCATCGTTTTGAACTCCGGATGCGCATTCGTCAGCTCCTGCACGGCCGACACCTTCATTTGCACCCATTCGTCGATCCGGCCCGCGTTCACCTGCAGCGTTTGCTTCGCCGTTTCCTCATGATCCTCTTTGACGACACCGCTAAAATACTGAATGTAGAAGACAGTCGCCGCCAGCAAGGGAATGACGGCCAGCGCGAGCAGCACCGCCGACCATTTGACCTGAATTGAATTCACGTTCCATGTTTTCTTTTTCATTCCGAGTTCCCCTATTCTGGCTGAGTTGGTTACGTTTCTTTATATCGGTCGAATCCTGTCGAAAATAATGAACATATTATGAATTTTTTGGAATGGCCGGTTCACCCCCAAAAAGGGCGAATGCCGGATACCGGAAGCGCGCATTTCTTCGGAAGGGAAGGCATATGCTGGGGCATAGCCGCCGAGAGGGCCGATCCGGAGGCTTTGCGGCCGTTTCGGCGCAAGTACGGCAGAAGGGAATGGAAGCTCATGTGCGGAATAACGGGATGGGTGGATTGGCGGAAGGATTTGACCGGCTTGCCCGAGGTGGTGGAGCAGATGACGGAGACGCTGGCCCCGAGAGGGCCGGACGCGTCGGGGGCCTGGCTGTCCCGGCACTGCGCGCTCGGGCACCGGAGGCTCAGCGTGATCGATCCCGAAAACGGAGCCCAGCCGATGATCCGGCCAAAAGGAGACCGGGATTGCGCGCTCGTTTACAACGGCGAGCTGTATAATGCGGCGGAGCTGAGACGGGAGCTGGAGCAGCGCGGCCACCGGTTTCGGACGAACTGCGACACCGAAGTATTGCTTCTATCGTATCTGGAATGGGGAAAAGCGTGCGTGGACCGGTTCAACGGCATTTTCGCCTTTGCCGTCTGGGACGAGGAGGAGGAACGGCTTTTTCTTGTCCGGGACCGGCTGGGCGTCAAGCCGCTTTTTTATTCTTACGCGGACGGCGTCTTCCTGTTCGGCTCGGAGCCGAAAGCGATTCTCGCCCATCCGGACTTCCGGGCGGAGGTCGACGCGGAGGGACTCGCCGAGCTGTTCGCGCTCGGGCCCGCGCGCACGCCGGGGCACGGCGTTTACCGGCGGATGGCGGAGCTGAAGCCCGGGCACTGCCTGACGCTGGACCGGAACGGCCTTAAAATCGCCGCCTACTGGAAGCTGGTCAGCCGGCCTCATGAGGATTCCCCGGAAGCAACCGCCGCCAAAGTCGGCGAGCTGCTCCGGGATACGCTGGAGCGGCAGCTGGTCTCGGACGTTCCCGTCTGCACGCTGCTGTCGGGCGGCTTGGATTCCAGCGCCCTTACGGCTTTGGCCGCGCGCTATTACGCGGGCACGGGCCAGGGAATCGTCCCGACCTTTTCCGTGGATTACGCGGACAACGACAAGCATTTCACGGCAAGCGCGTTTCAGCCGAACGCCGACGCGCCCTGGATCAAGCGGATGAGCGACCACCTGGGCACCGAGCACCATAATGTCGTTTTTGATACGCCGGAGCTGACGGAAGCGCTGAAGGACGCCGTTTTCGCCCGCGACCTGCCGGGGATGGCGGACGTGGACGCGTCGCTTCTTTTGTTCTGCCGGGAAATCAAGAAGCACGCAACCGTGGCAGTGTCGGGGGAAGCGGCGGACGAAATTTTCGGCGGCTACCCCTGGTTCCACCGCGAGGAAGCGCTCCGCGCGGACACGTTCCCCTGGTCGCTGCAAACGCATATTCGCGTGTCCGCGTTGAATCCGGCGGTCGCAGATGAGCTGAAGCCGGAACGCTATGTAAAGGAGCGCTACCGGCAGGCGCTCGACGAAGCGCCCCCGCTCGACGGCGAAGACGGGCAGCGCCGGCGGATGCGGGAGATGTCCTATCTGAACATCACCCGGTTCATGCCCACGCTGCTGGACCGCAAAGACCGGATGAGCATGGCGGCCGGACTGGAGGTGCGCGTTCCCTACTGCGACCACCGGCTGGTGGAATACGTGTTTAACATTCCGTGGGAAATCAAGACGGCGGGCGGCCGGGAAAAAGGGATTCTGCGCAAGGCGCTGACCGGCGTACTGCCCGACGACGTGCTGTACCGCAAAAAGAGCCCGTATCCGAAAACCCACAACCCGTCCTATACGGCCGCGGTCAAAGCGTGGATCCTCGACATTCTGAACGACCCCTCTTCTCCGCTGCTGCCGCTGATCGACACGGCGCATGTGCGAAAGCTGGCGGAAGCGCCCGACACCGAGCTGCACCTTCCCTGGTTCGGGCAGCTGATGAGCGGCCCGCAGCTGTTCGCTTATCTGGGCCAGATGGACACCTGGCTCCGGGCTTACCGGATCCGCATCGTCTGACACAAAAAAAACGCCTCCTCCCTAACGGGAGGATTGGCGTTCTTCCACAAGCGCGATCAGCTTCCGCAGGGCGTTGGCCCGGTGGCTGACCGCGTTTTTTTGCTCCAGAGTGAGCTCGGCAAGCGTTTTGCCGTAATCCGGCATGTAAAACAGCGGGTCGTAGCCGAAGCCGCCTTCGCCGCGCGGCTCCGTCAGGATAAAGCCTTCGCAGGTGCCCTTCGCTTCCAGCTCCGAGCCGTCCGCCGGGTCATGCAGCACCAGCACCGACACGAATTCCCCCCGGCTGTAGGCCAAGCCCTCTTGCCCCGCCGTTGAAGTCACCGGATAAGGCTCGGCGATTTTGCCGAGCTCGGCGAGCAGCTTGGCGTTGTTCGCCGCGTCGTCCGAAGGCTCGCCCGCATAACGGGCCGAATAAACCCCCGGCGCCCCGCCAAGCCGCTCGACGCACAAGCCCGAATCGTCGGCCAGCACGGGAAGGCCGAGAATATCCGCGATTTCCTGCGCTTTCTTGCTGGCGTTGCCGCTGAAGGTGTCCCGGTCTTCCACGACGTCCGGAAGGTCTTCATAATCGGCAAGGCTGGCGATTTCCACGCCGAGCCGGCCGAACATGCTTTCAAACTCCCTGCGCTTGCCCGCATTGCGGGTGGCGATCACAATCCGCTTCCAGCCCGTGCTCATGCCTGCACCCTCCCGACGAGAAGCGCGGCGTCTCCGAGCGCTTTCTTCTGCTCTCCGATCATCCGGCCGATGCCGGTTTCCGCCAGGCCGAGAAGCGTGTCCAGCTCCGCCCGCGAGAAGGGAGACTCTTCGCCGGTGCCCTGAACCTCGACAAATTGGCCCGCTCCGGTCATCACCACGTTCATGTCCACCTTCGCCTTGGAATCCTCTTCGTAGTTGAGGTCCAGAAGCGGCTCTTCGCCTACGATGCCGACGCTGACGGAAGCGAGGAAATCGTTTACCGGAAAGCGCGCGAACGGCTTGGCTTCATGCAGCTTGGAAAGCGCGAGCACCATCGCCACATAAGCGCCCGTGATGGAGGTCGTGCGGGTCCCTCCGTCTGCCTGGATCACATCGCAGTCCAGCGTAACGGTCCGCTCGCCCAGCTTGTCCAGGCTCACAACCGAACGCAGGGCGCGGCCGATCAGCCGCTGAATTTCCATCGTCCGGCCGCCCAGCTTGCCTTTGACCGATTCGCGCTGGTTGCGCGTCTGCGTGGCGCGCGGCAGCATCGCATACTCCGCCGTCACCCAGCCTCTTCCCTGTCCCTTCATAAAAGGCGGAACCCGTTCTTCCACGGTCGCCGTGCAAATCACTTTCGTCTCGCCCACTTCAATCAGCACGGAGCCTTCCGCATGCTTGATATAGGACGGTGTAATCGTCACCGGCCGCGTTTCGTTCCGTTCTCTGCCATCGTTCCTCATTCCTGATGCTCCTTCCGGTACGCCCGCTTTCTTTGCCTGTCACGCCGGGCGCTAACCAATATATTACCAAAGCAAAGGAGGAAAAGCACCCCGCCCCGGCGCGGCGCCTTTCCTCCCCTTCACAGGCCGTCAGCTTTTGTAAGGATTAATCGCGTCCGGCCGGGCCACCGGCTCCGCCACGCTGCCGCGTTCCGCGGTTTCCACGGCCGGATTGCCGTTAACGGACAGCTGAACCTTTTCCGCCCGGGTCGTATCCGTCAGCGTCAGCACCACTTCCTGCACAGCCGCCTCCGAGGCTTTGCTCTCTCCGTCCAGGAAGCCGCTTCCGAGGTCGACGCTGACCTGGCCGTCGCCGCTTTGCCGCACGCCGAGCACCCGGGTTTCGCCGGGCAGGGCGGTCATCAGGCCGGAGGCGGCGTCGGGTCCCTTCACCAGCTCCTCCATAGCCGCTTTCGCCGGATCGTCCGTCCGTTTCACCATGCGGGTGACCGGAACGTAATACCGGTAGTTGTCCTCCGTACTGCCCGTAAAATACAGCACCACCGGAGTGGACCGGCCGGGCGCGGTGCCCGGCGCGAGCTCCAGGTTGATGCCCATGGACCGGCTAAGCGGCCGGCTGAGCGGCGTGGCCGCCTCCGGCATTTCCGGCAGGGGCTTTCCTTCCACCTGTACGGCCACCTTCTCGATGTCGGGGAAGCCCGTCAGCGTCCAGGTCAGCGCCTCCAGGATCTTCCGTTCGTCCGTCACGTTATACCGCGTAAACTCGGGCGAAAAATCGACCGTCGCCAGCTTGTCCTTGCCGATCACCAGGCTGTTGACCCGGGTTCCCTTGGGCAGAATGGCGCGAAACCCGGCCGGCAGGAGCGAAGCCGCCGGCCCGTCCTCGACCAGGCATTCCACCGCATGCCGCTCCTGCTGCTCCTTCGCAACAACCGGCAGTCCCAGGGGCACGACATACCCGTTCGGGTCCTTGAAGTAGAGCTGGCTGACGGCCGCGGCGGACGCGCCCGACACCGTGCCGGGGCCCTCGCCGCCCGGTTGCGGCGCCCGGCCCATGGTCACATCGGCCTCTTCCTGCGGGGGATCGATGGAGCGGGTTTGCCCGTCCTTGCCGGAGCAGCCGGCGGCGGCGATTCCGATTGCGGCGACGGCGGCCAGGAGACGGACGGATTTGCCGTATTTCATGGGATGCTTCCTCCTTTATGGATGAGCTTGTTCCCTTTTATGTATACGGGCCCGGACGCATTTTATAACCGGAATTTGTCCACAATGAATACAGGCGTGGCGCTACCCGGTCCATGCTTTTTCTGTTCCGGAATCAACCCCATCCTGATGAGCGGAGGAAACGATATGATCGAGCCATACAGCCTGGACAGCAAAAAAGTGGAGCGCGCGGCGCGCGAGTGGCTGAAGCAAAGGGGCGTTAAAACGGAGGACATCACCGACCTGGTTTTCCTGGCGCAGAAGGAATATTATCCGAATCTCACCCCGGAGGAGTGCCGGGAGGCCGTGGAACGGGTGCTCGGCAAGCGCGAGGTGCAGAACGCTCTCCTGCTCGGCATCCAGATCGACCTGCTGTCGGAGCAAAAAAAGCTGCTTCCGCCGCTTCAGGAAATGGTCGAGAACGACGAGAAGCTGTTCGGCTGCGATGAGGTGCTGGCGCTCTCGATCGTCAATGTGTACGGCAGCATCGGCTTCACCAATTTCGGCTACCTGGACAAAACCAAGCCCGGTATTCTCGACCGGCTGAATTCCAAAGAAGACGGCGAGCTGCACACCTTCCTGGACGATCTGGTGGGCGCGGTGGCGGCATCCGCGTGCAGCTACCTGGCGCACCGCAAGCAAGCGGAAGCCGAGGAGGAGGCTCCGCTTGCCGTCCGCTAGCTCCCGCTAAAGGGAGACCGCGGGCGGGCTACAAAGCGCGGAACCGAACCGTTCCGTCGGTCTCGTTGCGGCCGATGCGCCCTTCCGCCTCCAACTGAATCAGATGCGCCAGCGTTTCAGCCATGGCGAACCGGGTCGTGTGCACGGTCAGCTCCCGGCCGAAGAATTGCAGGCACAGCCCGTAGGCGCTGAGCGGCTCGGCAAGCATGCCGGCCATCCGGTCAAGGCGCAGCCGGTGATGGCGCACGAGCGCTTCCGCACGAACCGCCAGGCCGCCGAACGGGTCGCGGTGGCCCGGGTACGCCGTCTGCGTGTCCAGCGCCGCAACGCGCTCCAGCGCCTCCAGGTAGGAGGCCAGCGGGTTGGCGTCCGTCCCGGGACCGTAGGAGATGTTCGGCGAAATGCGCGGCAGAACATGGTCGCCGCAGATCAGCTCGCGCCGGTCCGCCTGGTAAAAGCACAGGTGTCCCCAGGCATGCCCGTTCGTTTCCACGGCAAGCCAGGGATCGCCGCCGAGTGTCACGGTTTCCCCCGGTGCAAGCACGCGGACTTCAGGGAAGGGCAGGACCTCGGGAAGCACGCCGGCGAAATGCCCCTGCATCCGTTCCAGCATGCTTTTCTCCATGCCATGCTCCCGGAACAGGGCGAGCAGCCCGTAAGCCGCCGGGGTTCCTTCCCCCCACATTTGCTCCGCCTGAAGAAGCCCTTTGGCGGCCATCCGCACCTCCGCCCCGCTCTTCCGCTGCAGCCAGCCGGCCAGCCCGAAATGGTCCGGATGGTGATGGGTCAGCACGATCTGCGTGACGGCGCCAAACGGCAGCCCGAGCGATGCGAGCGCCGCGGTCCAAAGCTCTTCGGCCTCGGGCGCCCGCATGCCGGGGTCGACGGCGGTCCAGCCGGCATCGCCGGGAATCAGATAGGCATTGACCCAGCGGAGCGGAAACGGCATCGGGACCTTCAGCCGGAGGATGTCTTCCCGGCCCGGGCGGTCGTACAGGACGTCCTCCCCTTTCATCGGCCCGCTCCCTCCCGCGTTCCCTTGAGGATGAGCCGCTTGGACTCCTCCCCGAGGTAGGGGGAGCCGTCATAGCCGCCGTAGACGGCGTCCAGCCGGAGCCCCGTTCCCGCCAGCAGCCGCCGGAAGTCGTCCAGCTTGTACAGCCGGACCTGCTCCAGGTAGCTGCGGTCCGGTTTTCCGGGCTCGGCGATCAGAATCCGTTTCCGTACATACCCGTCCTCGATGGACCGTTTTTCAAGAATGGACGCGTCGCCGTCCTTTCGCTCGGAGGACGGAACGAGGTGGCGAATGACGTTTTCGGCGTTCATGAAATCGAGGATAAACTGCCCGCCCGGGCGCAGCAAACGCCCGATTTCCCGCAGTACGGCAGCGTTCTCCTCGTCCGTTTCAAAATACCCGAAGGACGTGAACAGGTTGACGACCGCGTCATAGGGGCCGGAGAGCGGCACCTCCCGCATGTCTCCCTTTACCCAGTTCACTTTCCCCTCCGGGTCCAGCCTGCGCGCCTCCGCCAGCAGCACATCCGAAAGGTCCATGCCGGTTACCTCGTAGCCCGCTTCCTGCAGAAACAGGGAATGGCGGCCCATGCCGCAGCAGAGGTCCAGCACCTCGGCCCCTTTGCCCAGGTTCAGCCACGCCATCATGCCGTCGACCTCCGCCTGCGCGCCTTGCATATCCCGGTGCTTGTACACCAGCAGATAATCCTGCCCGAAGCTTTTTTCGTACCAGGCTTCCATAACCAAACGTCTCCTTTTGTCCGAATCGGTCGGGGGGCGGCGCGGCTGGAGCCGCGCCCGCGGGATGTATGGAAATTTCCTCCCCCGTTTTGTTCCATTGTACGTTCGCCCCCCGCCGGATGCAAACGGGAGCCCTTGATTCTATTTCCCCCGCTGTGGTGTAAGGAAGTATCAGAAATCGGCAGCCTTTACACCATTCGAAGCGAAGGAGATGCATCTTATGCACCTGGAAGCCTTTTACCACGGCCCCCGCAATCAATGGGCTTACGCCTACGACCCGAAAACGATCCATCTCCGCTTCCGCACGAAACGCGACGATGTGGATCAGGTGTACGCGATCACCGGGGACAAATACGATTGGGAGCGGTTCAATAAAACAAAGCCGATGCAAAAAACCGCGTCCGACGCCCTTTTCGATTACTGGGAGGTGCGGTTCCGGCCGAAGTTCAAGCGGATGAAATACGGCTTTAAAATTGTAGCCGGGAACGAAACCGTCTGGATGATCGAAAATCAGATCACGCATCAGGAGCCGACGCCGCCGGGCGGGTTGTTCGAATATTCCTACATTCACGAGATCGATGTGTTCACTCCGCCGGATTGGGCGAAGAAAGCGGTCTTTTATCAAATTTTTCCCGAACGGTTTTTCAACGGCGATTCCTCCAACGACCCGGAAGGGACCCGGCCCTGGGGAACCCCTCCGGAAACGGACAATTTTATGGGCGGCGACCTGGCGGGCGTGCTGGAAAAGCTCGATTACCTCACCGATCTCGGGGTGAACGCGCTCTACTTCACGCCGGTATTTACGTCTCCGACCAACCACAAATACGATATCGTGGACTACCGGAAGGTGGACCCGCACTTCGGGGACAACGACCTGCTCCGAAAGCTGATCCGCACCTGCCACGAGCGCGGTATCCGGGTGATGCTGGACGCGGTGTTCAACCATTGCAGCGACCGGTTTCCGATGTTTCGCGACGTGGTGGAAAAAGGAAGGGCGTCCCGTTATGCGGACTGGTTTCACATCCGGGAATACCCGGTCGGCGTCCGGGACGGCATTCCGTCATACGACACCTTCGGCTTTTTCGGCGGCATGCCGAAGTTCAACACCGCGAATCCCGAGGTAAAGGAATACCTGCTTGACGTCGCCCGGTACTGGATCGAGGAAGTCGGCATCGACGGCTGGCGGCTGGACGTGGCGGATGAAATCGACCACCAGTTCTGGCGGGATTTCCGGCGGACGGTCAAAGCGGCGAACCCGGAAGCTTATATCGTCGGGGAGGTCTGGAGCGATTCGACCGCCTGGCTGATGGGCGACCAGTTCGATTCGGTGATGAACTATCCGTTTTCCGAAAAGGTGCTGGACTTTTTTGCGCGCGGCTCCGCGGACGGATTCACCTTCGCGAATCAAATGGGGGCGCTGCTCATGCGCTATCCGCAGCAGGCCAACGAAGTCATCTTCAACCTGCTGTGCAGCCACGACACCGAGCGCGCGCTTACCATGTGCGGCGAGGACAAACGCAAGCTGAAGCTGGCGATTGTCTTCCTGATGACCTATATGGGAACGCCGTGTATTTTCTACGGGGATGAGATCGGGCTGAGCGGCGGCGGCGATCCCGGTTGCCGGGTCTGCATGGAGTGGGACCCCGAACGCCAGGACAACGAGCTGCGCGATTTCTACAAGCTGATGATCAACCTGCGCAAAAGCTTCCCCGTGCTGCGCTCCGGCCGTTTCCGCTTCCTGAAGGCGGACCGGGACGATTCGCGCATCATCTACGAGCGGATGGACGACAGCTGCCATTTTACCATCTGGATGAACAACCGCGACGAAGCCACGACGCTGGAGCTCCCGATGGAAACCGGCGTCTGGGTCGATTCGCTCTCGCAGGAGCAAGTGCCGACGGAGAACGGCACGCTGCGCATCGGCCTCGATCCTTACGGCTTCCGCATCCTGCACCGCGAGCTGGAGCCGCAAGAGGAGGACTGACTGCCTGCGAAGGGAGAGGAGGGCCTCCTCCCGCTTTCTTCCCGAACCCCCTTGCATGCAAAAAGCCTTCCCTCCGGCCCGGCCGGACCGCGGGAAGGCTTTTTGGACTGTTTGCTTGCTGCGAATGCGAAAGCGGCTATATCTTGAGTTCCCCAAGCTTGATCAGCTCGACAACCGCTTGCGAACGCCCCTTTACATTCAATTTTTGCATGACATTGGAAATGTGGTTGCGGACGGTTTTTTCGCTGATAAACAGCTGCTGTGCGATATCTTTGGTGGTTTTGTCCTGAACGAGAAGCTCGAACACTTCGCGTTCCCGATGCGTCAGCAGAAATTTGCTGTTATGGTCGCTGCCCTTCAATTATGTCACCCCTCCTTGCTCGGGATTCGGGTTGTTCAATTGGGGTAAGGGATACAGTCAAATTCAGTTTATGAGTGCCGAAAACCCTTGGTGCGGTCTCCTTCAAAAATAGGCGGGACGCGGGTTTCCCGGCTTTTGGGCGGCAGAGAGCGTTCCCGTCCTTCGGCTCGTCCGGCTGCGGCAGGAGGTCTCCTTGCTCCGGCTTGACCGGATCAGCCGGGCCGCCCCCGGACAAGCGGACGAACGCTGCGGTTCAGCCAGACGGGGCCCGGCTTGCCGGTCCGCAGCGGACGCGGACCGACGCGGACCGACGCCGCCGTCCGCAAAAGTCCGGCCTGGCAGCGGGCAAGCGCCAGCAGGCGGCGGACAGAAAGCTCCTCCGTCGGGGGAACGGAGCCTGCCAGCGCCGATGCCGTCCCCTCCAGCAGCTCCGCAAGAGCCCGCTCGCTCCGCGCCACGGAGCGCAAAATGTCCAGCTTCAGCCGGTTTTCGAGGTCTTTCGTGTGCATAAGGCGGCCTCCCTAATCTTCCTCGCCGGGGCCGAACAGCGACGCGTACGGCCCTTCCGCGCCGGCGTCCGCCCCGTCCTCCTTGCCGAGCACGGCCCGCAGGCTGCGTGCCAGCGCCTGCTCCAGCTTGGTGATCCCGTCCAGCGTCTCGATCATCTGCTCGTGAATCAGCAGCGACTGCTTTTGCAGGCTGTCGGAATCGCCGAAGTCTCCCGGCCGGAGCTGGCCCTGGACCCAGCGGCGGTTATTGCGGGCTTCTGCGGTTTTCGCGGCCAGAATCCGGGAAACGGTATCCTGCATCAGCGCCGCAGCTTCCAGCATCCGTAAAAACGATTGATCCCGCGTCATATAGGCACCCCTCTCCCCGATTCATACGCGACGCGCGCTTGAATGTTATTCCGCCTGCTCCTCCAGCGCCGACAGGGCCTGGACGGTTATCTCCAGGTGGTCGGCCAGCGCGTTCTCCAGCTCCGCCAGGCCGTTCAGATAAGCCGTCAGGCTTTTCATAACGGCCGCGGACCGCTCAAAACGCTCTCCCGCGGTATCTCCCGCCACCGCCGGAACATGGCCCATCAGGCCGGCGGCATGCTCCGCCACCGGCCGGTTCGCATCCAGCATCTCGGCCAGCCGGGCCTGCGTTTCGGCAATGCCGGCGATGAGGACCGTCACATGCTCTTCCATCCGTCCGTCTCCTTCCTCTTGCCTTCGCCGATAAGCCGTTCCCTTCAGGGTATGCCGCTTGCCCGCGGCCGGTCTCCGAATAACCCACATTCCCCGATCCGGATTGACATATAATGAAGAACCAATGCCGGGAGGTTCTGTTATGAAGATCCTGTTTGTGTTTTACATTCCCAGCGGCGGCGTCGATACGTTGAACCGGCAGCGCTGCGCGGCCCTGGCTCAAGCC
Source organism: Gorillibacterium sp. sgz306347 (assembly GCF_059735245.1). Taxonomy (NCBI): domain Bacteria; kingdom Bacillati; phylum Bacillota; class Bacilli; order Caryophanales; family Paenibacillaceae; genus Gorillibacterium; species Gorillibacterium sp. sgz306347. The sequence continues at coordinate 35,733 of NZ_JCAPET010000011.1, read as the reverse complement.
GGCATCGAGACGAGGCTTCTGTATTTCCGGCCGGGCACCGGGCTGCAGAATCCGTCCCCGTCGCCCGTCCTGATCTCCGATTCCGATGCCGAAATCGGGCAGTTTTTGGCGGCCGAGCAGTTCGATGCGGCCGTCGTCACCTCGGATTTTCTCACGCTGCCGCGGCTGCGCCGGCTGGGCTTTGGCGGCAAGCTGATCTACGAGGGACAAGGATTCGGGGAACGCGAGCGCGCTGCAGAAACCCTGAATCTGGCCGCCCCGCACGTCCGCGCGGCGGGAAGCGCGCTGCTCTACCCGCCCACGCCGCATCTGATGGAGCTGTTCGAACAAATTTTCCCTAACGACAAACGGTTTTGCTTTCCCAACTGCTTTGACAGCAAGGCTTTTCGCTACCGCCCGCAGGCGGCGCCCCGGCATCCCGTCCTCGCCTGGGTCGGACGGATTGAAGCCAACAAGAACTGGCCCGCCTTTCTCGACATCGGCCATCGCCTCCTGCCGTCCTACCCCGGCATGCAGCTTTGGCTGTTCGAGGACGACACGCTCGGCGATCCTGCGGAAAAGATGCGGTTTGCCGAGCGGGTGGCCGAGCTGGGCCTGACACCGCATTTGCACCTGATTCCCAATGTGCCGCATGCCGTTATGGCCGATTATTTTTCGCAGATCGGCGATTCCGGCGGCCTGCTCTGCTCCACCTCCCGGGTGGAGGGCTTCGGTTATGCGGTGCTGGAAGCGATGAGCTGCCGCTGTCCCGTCCTCACGAGCGATTCGGACGGCGTCAAAGCGTTTGTCATTCACGACGTGACCGGAAAGTTCTACCTCCCGGACCGGACGGACGACGCCGCGGCGCACGCCCGCGATCTGCTGGATCATCCCGCCAAACGAGAGCGCATTCGGCGCCAGGCCTTCCAATACGCCACCGCCCGCTTCTCGCCCGGCGAATACGCGCGGAACTTCGCCGCCATGCTGGCGTCTTTGTAACCGGCCCGCCTCTCCCGCCCCGCCGGTTGCTCGCGGGGGGAGAGAGAAGGGGACCGCCGCCGGCATTCGCAAGCGGCGGCCGGTTCTCTCACACCAGCTCCAGATCCCGCCTCAGCCGGAGGATGGCCTCCGCGAGACGGGGCGTCATCCTCGTCTTCAACGCATCCTGCTCCGGCTTGATCCGGTCCCAGTGCCGTTTCGTTCCCATATTCCCATGCATCCGGTAAGCAGTCAGGGCGACATCCAGATAGTGAAAATCGATCCGCTCCAGCAGCACGCGCAGCCAGAAGTCATAATCGTGGGTATACGGCAAAGACTCGTCAAAAAGGCCGAGCCGCAAAAACAAATCCCGCTTCCCCATCACCGTGCACCCGTTCACCGGATTGCCCTCCAGAAACGTCTCGTAAAACTGCAGGATGGTTGCAAACCGGATCGCCGCAAAATGCCGGAAAACCCGGTTGGTTTCGTCGATTAAATCAAAATTGGTATACGAAAGCTCCGCACCGCGCGCAAGCATAAACTCCAGCTGCCGCCGGACTTTGTCCGGGTACAGCATATCGTCGGAGCTCAGCCAGACGATATACTCCCCCGAGGCCCGCCGGATGCCCTCATTCAGCGCGCTTGCCGTCCCCCCGTTGGGTTTGTCGACCTGGACAATCCGTTTGCGGTACGGATAAAGAAGCTCCTTGTGGGTCGGGGAGCCGTCGTTGACGACCAGCACCTCCACCTCCGGATACGTCTGGGCCAGAGCGCTTTCCACGGCAAGCCCGACGTAGGGGTCGCGGTAAAAGGGAATGACAACCGTTACGCTCGGGGTCGCGCTCATTTGATTTCCTCCTCCTCTCGAAAATAAGCCAAGGTGTCGGCCACCGATCGTTCAAACGGAATTTCGGGGGCCCACCCCAGCCGCCGTACGGATTCGCATGCGGCGGTTTCATCCCGGGCCGGCTTTACGGAGCCCGGCGCCGGGTCCGGCCCGGCTTCCGGCCGCCGCGCCGAAGGGCTGAACCGGCGGACCGCTTCCGCCAGCTCGCCCAGCGTCCGGCGGACGCCGGAAGAGATCCGGTACGTCCGGCCCGCTTCGCCGCGAAGCAGAACCGCCGCAAACGCCCGCGCCGCATCGCGCACGTCGAGGAAATCCCGGCTTTCGCCAAGCGAGCTCAAGCGGAACGGGATATCCTCGCCCCGTTCGCAGCGGACCGTCCAGCGCGCGAGAAGCCCGCAGATGCCGTTCGACGGCCCCGGCCCGATCAGATTGGACGGGAGGGCGACGGTGACGTGCCAGCCGTACATCGCGCCCCAGGCTTCCGCAGCCAGCGCCTGAAACGCTTTGCTGAGGCCGTACGGATGCGCCGGACGGTACGGCCCGCCGCCTGCCGGCGCGGCGCCCAGCGCCGAGCCGACAACGGTCACGCGCGCGCCGCTCCCTGTCAGGCGCAGCGCGTTGAGCAGATGGACGGTGCCCATCAGATTGGCTTCCAGGTAGCCGGCCGGATCGTTCCACGATTCCCCGGCGTGATTCCGGCCGGCCAGATGCAGCACGTACTCGGGACGAGCCGTTTCCGCCAGCCGGAGAACCTGCCGGCTGTCGGTGAGCTCACAGACGGCGGGGCGGATGTTTGCCGCTTGCGGGATGGCGGCTGCGCCGCGCTCCGTATGCACGACCGCCGTCACCTCCATTCCCTGCGAAGCGAGCAAGGCCGCCGCATGCCGTCCGGCAAAACCCGACGCTCCGGTTACCACAACGGAGGAGGCCGGCTTCATCGCGCTCCCTCCATCCATCGGCGCATCCCCCGGATCATTTCGGGGTACCCGGGCACCTCCGCCCGAAAATCCGTCCGGGTATTCAGCAGCGTCCGGTCCTGGACCGGCTCGTCAACCGGAACCACCGCCGCGTCGGATTTGCCGAACACGCCGGCGATCAGGCGCAGCAGCTCGTATTTGCTGATTTTGGCAGGCGCCGTCAGATGGTAAAGCCCGGACAGCCGCGCTTCGAGCATCCGTTCCACCGCCTCCGCCAGCACCGGGGTCGTCACCCCGTTCCACATCACCTTCCGGTAGCCGGAAACCGGTCCGCTTTGCCGCATGAACCAGCCGAACAGCCCGACGCCCGGCTTCCGCTCGGGTCCGATGATCGAGGTCCGCACAGTCAAATGAAGGTCGCTGCGAAGATCGCCCATCGCTTTGGTGCGGGCGTAGACGGTTGTCCCGTCGGGCGGATCGCTCTCCCGGTAATCGCCCCGCGCCCCGCCAAAGACGCAATCGGTCCCGATCTGCACCACCCGGCCGCCCCTTTTTTCGGCAAGCCGGCGGAGCCGGTGCGGCAGCAGCCCGTTTACCGTCACGGCATCCGCCTCGTTCCGTGCCGCATCCTCATTCAGGAGCCCCACGCAGTTGATCGTCACATCCGGCGCAACGACGTCCATGATGCTTTCCAGACGGGCTTCGTCGCGCACGTCCAGGTACAGCCCCGCAGGGTCCGCACGGTCGCGCGTCGTGTAAAAGACAGCCCATCCGGGATGCCGGCGAAGCCGGTCGACCATAACCCAACCGACCATCCCCGCGCCCCCCAGCACCAGGATTTTCATGGCAAAAACCTGCCCTTGGCCAGCATTTGGCGGATTTCGTCTTTGGTCATCAGCCGTTCGCTTGAGCTGTAAACTTCCTTCGTTACCAGCGGGTATTCCGCGTAGCGCTCGGCCAGCCCCGGAATCTGAATGGTCGGCAGGACGACAAGGTATTGCTCGTCGACCTTCACCGTGGTCCGGCTCTCGAATTCGGAATAAAGAATTTCGTGAATCTTTTCCCCGGGCCGGATGCCCTGCACCTCGATGGGGATGTCGGGTTTGCCGTATTCCTCCTTCAGCACCTCCGCCAGCTCGAGAATCCGGCACGTCGGCATCAGCAGGACGTAGGTCTCTCCGCCGACACTTTCTACCGAAGCCTTGAACAACAGCTCGATGGCTTCCTCCAGCGTCAGAAAAAACCGGGTCATGCTCGGGTCCGTCAGCCCGATCCGGTTCTCTTCCCGGATCTGCTTCAGGAACAAATGAATGACGCTTCCGTTCGTGCCGAGCACGTTCCCGCCGCGAACGCAGACAAATCTTGTCGCGGTTGGAAGCAGATTGGCCTGAACAATCAGCTTTTCGCCGAGCGCTTTGGTCATCCCGTAGAAATTGGAAGGATTCGCGGCTTTATCCGTGGAGATGTAAAGAACCTTTTTAACCTTGTTGGCGATGGCCGCCTCAATGACATTCTGGGTTCCGTTCACATTGGTTTTGATCGCTTCCAGCGGCTGTTCCTCGCATACCGGGACATGCTTCAGCGCAGCCAGATGAAACATGTAATCGGCTCCCACGCTGGCCGCCGTCAACGCCTCCCGGTCGCGGATGTCCCCGATGCAGAAGCGCAGCCGGACATCCTCGAACAACCGCTTCATGGCGACCTGCGCGGTCTCGTTCCGGGAATAGACGATGACCTCCCGCGGATTTTGCGCAAGCATCTGGCGCACCAGCTCATACCCCCAGGATCCCGTTCCGCCCGTGATGAAGACCGTTTTATCCGTAAACATTCGTTCCCCCTCCTTGCGGGCATGTGCTTAAAAACTTGACGACCTTGGCCGACACATCCGTCACCCGATAACCCTCCGGCGCTTCCCAGCCGCGGGGCAAGGCCAGACTGGCCGCCACCGCGCGTTCGATGCCGTCCGCGCTTACGCCCGACACGACATTGCTGCCGCAGGCCACCGTCTCGGGCCGCTCCGTGGTCACCCGCATGGTGACGGCCGGAACGCCGAACAGGCAGCATTCCTCCTGTACCGTTCCGCTGTCCGTAAGGACGCAAAGAGCCTGCTTTTCCAGCTGAACGAAGTCGAAAAAGCCGAACGGCTCATGAAGCTCGACGAGCGGGTGAAAGGCGGGCAGGCGGTGTTCCCGCAGGCGGATTCCGGTGCGGGGGTGCAGGCTGCAGACGATGCGTTTGCCGAACCGTTCCGCAACCCGGTTCAGGCCGCGCACGATTTCGGACAGCCTGCCCGGATCATCGACGTTTTCCGACCGGTGCACGGTGACCAGAAAGTAGCTCCCTTCGGTCAGCTTCAGGCGTCCGGCCGCGCCGCTTTGGTCGATTCGGGGGGCATAGTGGCAGAGCACCTCCCAGATCGGGTTACCGGTAAGGATGATCCGGCCGGGCGGCATGCCTTCCCGCAGCAGATTCTCCCGGCTGCCCGGGGTGTAAGGCAGGTTGAACGTAGAGACCGCGTCGATCGCCCGGCGGTTGATTTCCTCCGGCACCCGCCGGTCATAGCAGCGGTTGCCCGCTTCCATGTGAACGACCGGGATGCCCATCCGTTCCGCCACGAGAGCGGAGAGCGCGCTGTTCGTGTCGCCGAGCAGGAGCACGGCATCCGGCCGCTTCTCCGCCAGAATCCGCTCCACTCCCGCGAAGATGACGGCAAGCTGGCGGCCCAGGGAAACGCTTCGGCGCATCAGAACGAAATCGGGCGGCCGCAGGCCAAGCTCCTCGAAGAACACGCCGCTCAAGGAGCGGACGTAATTTTGGCCGGTATAGACCAGCGTATGCTCCGCCGCCGTCCGGTCGAGACGCTGGATGATCAGGCTCAGCCGGATAATTTCCGGCCGCGTTCCGAGTACGGTTACGATTTTCATCCGGTCCATCCTTCCGCTTTAGTAGGTCGGGATTTGTCGGTTGCGCCCTGCGATATCATAGTCGCCCGGTGAGGCCCCGGTATAGGCCGATCTCGGCCGCCCGGAAAAAAGGCGCGCGCCGTCTTATCCCGGCGGCGCGCCCGGCCGGATGGCGGGACCGGTCGGAAACGCCTGCAGCGCCGCATCCGCCACCCGGCTCACCTGGTCCCAGCGAAAGCCGAAGCCACAAAAGCTCGCTTCGTCCGGAAAAGGCCGTTTGGTCCCCCGCTCCAGCCGGAAAACGGCGGGCGTGCCTCCCTGGACCAGCGCGCCCTCCGTGAAACCGCCCCGTACGGCGGCCCAGCCGGCTTCCAGTGCGTCCAGCGTCTGCCCCGCTTCCGCAAACCACGCAGCCAGCCGGGCGCGGTACGCCGGCAGGCCGAAATGGGCGATCGCCTCCTGCCGGTTGGACGCACCCGTCCTAAGCCGCAGCGTTTCGTCGCGAAGCAGCTCCAGCACGACGGCCGCCAGAGCGTCCACGTCGCCAGGCGGAACGACAAACCGCCGGTTGCCGGCCAGCTCCTGCACCTCGCGCAGCCCGCCGGAACCGAATACGGCGACCGGCTTGCCGAAGACCATCGCTTCAAGCGCGGTAAGGCCGAAGCCCTCCTCGGCCATCCCCGGCACCACGACGATGTCGGCGGCCGGGTACAAATCCTGGATGCGGGTGGTATACGGCTGATAGGAAAAGCGGGAAGCAAGTCCGGCGGCCGCGGCGGCATCCCGGCAGGAGACGAACAGGGCGGGATCGGTCACATTGCCGGCAACGATAAACCGGGCGCGCCCGTCCTGTGCCGCAACGGTCAAAGCCATCCGGGTGAAATGCTCCAGCCCCTTCAGCCGGATCAGATCGGACGCCGCAAAGACGACCAGAAGGTCGCCCGGCGCCGCTCCGAGGCCCGCCCGTGCGGCCTCCCGCAGCTTCCTCCAGCGGCCGGCTTCCAGCTCTTCCTCTCTCCAGGTCGGGTAATGAACGCGCAGCTTGGCGTGGAGTCCCGCTTCCCGGAAAGGCTCCAGAACCGTTTCGGAGATTCCCCCGATCCACGTTGCCAGCCATCCGATCGCAAGCGCGCTTTCCGCGCTCCAGGCCGTGCGCTTCATCCTTTCCGTAACCGACCAGTAGACCGGAATGGAAAGGCGCGCGGCCGCGAATGCCGGCGTGAGGTTGACGCAGGTATTGACGCCGATCGCGTCGGGCCGGTGCATATGCAGCAGATTGGCCACGGCCGCCGTTTCCGCCGCATCCCAAAGCCCGGAGATTTCCGCCGCGAAGCCGGGACCCGCTTCGTACGCCTGCCAATGTAGCGGATAAGGCTGGACGATCACCTCCGCACCGGCCGCTCGCGCTTCCCGGGCCAGCATGCCTTCCTGGGGAACGACCAGCAGACAGGGAGCGAACCGGGACCACTCCCGCCATTGAAGCAGCAGCAGCTTTTCCGCTCCGGTCATGTGATGCTCGTTGCACAAATGGGAAAACAGCATCGTTTTTCGGACGTCCAACGGCCCGCCTCCTTTCCGTCGGCGTGCGTCCCGGCATGACAGGCTGCCGCCGGGACGCGCTTCGTTCCGGGCTTCTTCCTACGCTTGGGCGGCGCCTTCCGCCAGACCGGCGGCATATCCTTCGTCAAACGCCCGGTCATAAGCTTCGTCATAGGCCTGGTTGAAGGTGACGGGGCTTCCCTCGGCGAGCCGTCTGCGCGGAGCGCGAGCCGCCGCTTTCGGCCGCCTCGCCGTCTTGACACGTTTCCCCTTCTTTGTATGCTTTGCCGCTTTCCCGGCGGCCCGTCTGGCGTTCAACCGGCTTTTGCCGGGCGCCGCCGGCCGCCGGGCGGCCCGTTTCGCTTTCGGTTTCACGGTTTTCCCCTCTTTCATCCGAATATGGTGCGGAACAGAGCCGCCAGCCGCTTGTCGATCGTATGGTCGCGCAGCGTCCGTTCCATTCCCCGCAAACCGATTTCCCGGCGCTCCTCCGGCCGTTCCAGATAGTAAGCGATTTTTTCGGCGAGTTCTCCGGGCGAGGTGTACACGATGATCTCCCTGCCCGGCTCGTACAGATTCGCCAATTCCCTTCTGGCGTCCGTGAACTGCAAAACCCCGCAGGCGCAGATTTCAAAGGTGCGCGGGTTTACCGACCAGGCGGGGACGCCGCGGCTGTTCCGGTTGTACGTCTCGTCGTCGAACGCCCGGTGCAGGTTGACGGAAATGGCGGCGCCCGAGTAAAATTTCGCGGTTTCCTCCGGCGTCATCCAGGTGTTCAGCCGGATTTTCGGCGCAAGCAGGCTGTAGCTCTGCAGGCGGTCCCACCAAAGCCCCGAGATGATCGTATTGTGCCGGCTCAGTTCCCCGGCGATGGCATCGAAGTAACGGACCCGGTTCCAATAGGCGGACCCGATAAAGCAGATGTCGCTGCGGTACGAAGCCGGGACATGCCGGTAACTGAATGCCTGCGGATCCACGCCGAGCGGCAGGTAAGTGACGCTCGGGCAGCCGAGCAGGCGGTAGAAGTCCACGCAGCTGCTTTCCATCGTAAACACATGGTCGTATTTGAGCGCCATCTCCCCGGTGATGTCGGTGTAATACGGATCGTCGGTAAACCAGATCGCCGTCCGGATGCCCGCTTCGCGCAGCCGTTCCGCCTGCTCGTCGGGAAAGACCATGCCCTCCATCACCAGCACCAGGTCGGCGCCCCACTGCCGCGCAAATTCGGCGACGTCGGTCGAGGGCGCCGTCACCACATGCTCCGTTGTCATCGCCGTCACGGCGGAGGCCACCGATTCGTCGATCGGCGAATAAGGGTGTCCTTTGCCGGATGCCACAAAGACAACGCGTTTGTCCCATACGGGCGGCACCGTCCCGGCATACCGCCGGCGGATCGCTTCCGCGCGTCCGAGCGTATAGCCGTGACCGTATCCGACCGGCCGGGCGGCCGCCTGCGCCAGCTCGGCGACGCGGGAGAAGGCCGCGGTCCGGCCTCTGGCCGTGGAGGCTCCTTTTGGTATAATGCTCATCCTTTTCCCACCTTTCGGTCTATCGGAAAGGCCGCCGTTCGTCAGCGGCCCAAGTCAGGGTACAGCGTCAGCAGCAGCTGTTCCAGCCGGTTCACGTACGTGTGGTCCCGCATCGAGCGGACGACCCCTTTCAGCGCCATCGCCTTCCGCTGCTCCGGATGGGTCAGGTAGTAATCGATCTTGGCCGCGAGCTCGGCGGCCGAGGCATAGGTGTCGAGCTCCTCGCCCGGTGTATAAAAGGTATCCAGGTCATCGCGCGGATCGCTCAGCTGGAGCGTGCCGCAGGCGGAAATTTCGAAGGTGCGCGGATTCGCGGACCGGCCCGGCAGGCCGGCGGAATTGCGGTTATGGACTTCGTCCCAAGGGCTTCGGTGAAGATTGACAACGATGGACGCGCCGTTGTAATACAGCACCGATTCCGGAAGGGGAACCCCTTCCAGGCGAATGCTTCCCGCCATGGAAGAATAAGCGGCGAGCCGGTCCCAGAGCCCGCCGATCAAAAGCAGCTTGCGGCCCTTCAGGAGCGGAATCAGCTCGTTGAAAAAGGCGATCCGGTTCCAGAACCCGGTCCCGATAAAGCAGATGTCGCTTTTGTAAGCCGAGGACACATGCACCGGCCGGAACCTCCGGGGTGAAACAGCCAACGGCAGGTAATGAACGCGGGGACAGCCGAGATCGGCATAAAACGGCACGGCGGCCAGCTCATGGGTAAAGACATGATCGTAAAAGGGGGCGATTTCCCGGGACACGTCGGTGAAATAGGGATCGTCGGCAAACCACACGGCGGTTTTCGCGCCGGTTTCGCGGAGCGCTGCGGACAGCCGCGGCCCAAAGGCATGGACGCCGTTCAGAACGAGAACGAGATCGGGCCGGAGCTCCCGGATTTTCGCGATGGATTCTTCGACCGGGGGCAGAGTGGTTACGCGGCTAACCAGCGCATCCAGGCCCCATTCGATTCCTTCCTTTACGGCAAACAGGCCTTCCTCGATAAAAACGACGTGCAGGTTATACCGGCGCCAAGGCCGCGCCTGATGACGCGTGTAAACCCCTGTCCCGAAGCCGACCCGGTACCCGTCCTGCCAGCCGGCCGTTCCGGCCGCCGCCCGGGCGTTCCGCAGAGCGGCATTATTCATCCGGACCGCCTCCCTCCGGAGGGTCCTTGGCAAGCCGGGCGCCCGCTTCGGCAAGCGAGGCGAACGTGCCGGCGTCGATCCACCAGCCGGCAAGCTCTTCGTATTCGAGAAGTCCCGCTTCGGCGTACCGGTTGTTGACGTCGGTGATTTCCAGCTCGCCGCGTCCCGACGGCGCGATTTGCTCGATCACGCGGAAGACGCTGCGGTCATACATATAAATGCCGGGTATGCAGTAATTCGACCCGGGCTTCTTCGGCTTCTCGTCGATCCGGATGATTTTGCCGCCCGCGATCCTCGGCACGCCGTAACGCTCGGGGTCGGGCACGCGGCAGAGCAAAACGCGCGCCCCTTCCTTTTGGTTCATAAAAGCCTGGACGTGAGGCAGCAGCGAGGCTTCAAACAGATTGTCGCCCAGCAGAACGACGAATTTTTCGCCGTCGGGAATAAAATCAGCAGCCATTCCGAGCGCCTGCGCAATCCCCCCCGCATCCTCCTGGATGCGAAGGGTGATCCGGACGCCCCACTGGCTCCCGCTGCCCAGATATTCGGCGAAAAAACCGGCGGAACGCTTTCCGGTGACCACGAGAATGTCCCGGATGCCCGCTTCGCGGAGCTTCGTCAGGCCGTGATGAATCATGGGGTAGCGGCCCACCGGCAGCAGATGCTTGTTGATCAGCCGCGTCATCGGCTCAAGGCGTGTGCCTTTTCCTCCCGCGAGAATAACTCCTCTCAACGCAATTCCGCCTTTCTCAGGATGATGAGTGCAGCTCCATGGCGTCAAATCCCCATTTGCTGCGGAATTTTTCCCGGTTTACCCGAATCAGCTCCTCCAGCCGGGCGGGGTCGGTCTTCCGGAAGCTGGCGCTGCCGTGATGGTGCACAAGCACGTCGCCCGCCAGCATGAGCTTATACCCGGCCAGCTTCAAGCGATGGCCGTAATCGTCATCCTCGTACAATCCCGGAGAAAATCGTTCGTCCAGCTGGCCGACGTCGCAGAACGCCGCCCGCGCGATCAGAAGGCACATGCCTACCAGCCGTTCCACTTGGCGCCACAGGGCGGGATTCGGCTGGTTGCGCGTCTCGGCCAGCGCCTGGAATTCCTCCATCGTGCCATAGGCCGCCTCGGTTTTCTGCACTCCCGACACGTGGGTGGCGGTGGGCGCAACGGCCCCGACCCGCTCCCCGGCGTTGAGACAGGCCAGCATGTTGGAGAGCCAGTTCCGGGAAACCACCACGTCATTGTTCAGCAGAAGCAGGGTGCTGCCCGTGGCGATCCGCAGTCCGCGGTTGCACGCTTCGGGAAATCCCGCGTTATAGGGAAGCGCCACGAACGGAATTCTCTCACGGCGGCAATAGGCAAGCGTATCGTCCTCCGAGCCGTTGTCAACGACAATCAGCTCGTAAGGCTCCGGGGTATAACGCCGGATCGCCTCGACGCATTCCTGCAGCAGCTCCAAACCGTTATGGGTTGGAATAATAATGCTGGTCTTATCGTTCGTCATGGCGCCTCCTCCCCGGCCGCCCGGTTTCGCATCCGGTCCGGAAAAGCCAGCCGCCCGCCGGAGTCGCCCATCAGATAGTCGAAGGCCTCCAGATGATCGCCGGCGATAAGCCGCTCGACCGGATTGCCCTGCCCGCTGTTCGACGGCCGGATACGGTTGGCGGCAAGGACGTTGACGCTCGCGGGCGCCGACAGCTTGAGGCCGGCCCGGACCGCCCGCGCCTGGGCGAGCGGCGGAACGGCGAGCGCATCCCAGCCGACCGTTTCGGCGGCCCGCCGGCTCATGGCGTGCGGGACGGCGGTCAACGAATTGGCCGCCAGATCGGGACGGCCGAGCACGCGGTTCAGAAACGTTTTGGACACCGTAACGGAGTCCCATTGGTCAAAGGTTCCCAGGTAAGGCGTAATGTCGTTCAGCGCGATGTCCGTCTTTCGGTCGACCTCCCGGATAAACCGCATCAGCTTTGGGGCGGGAACGGCAAAATCGCCGTCCACGAAAAGCAGAATGTCCGCACTTGCCGCTTTGCCGCCGATGGCCCGGCCGACGTCGTAGCCGACCGGCTCCGGATACCAGACAAGGATTGGTTTTACCGGATGGCGGCGCAGTTCCTCAAATGCAGCGTCCGATATTCCGTTTGCAATGACGACCGTTTCCTTCAGCGGCATCCGGCGGAGCTGGTCAAGGGCGCGAACCGCGCCGGGCTCCTCGCCCGCGACGCTCATGACGGCAGCTGCGCTCCGGTTGGTCGGCGGACCGATCCGGGAAGCGGGCGAATGGCGCATCGGCGGCCGGGCGGGACGGGACCGCAGTCGGCCGGACGCCTTGGCGCCGCCGCGTTCTCCCGGCCGATTGCGGACCGCCCTCACGGCGCGGGATGCCCGGGCAGGAGATGGGGCGAGCGAGCCTCCGCTCCCGGAACGGTTTTCTGCCGTTCCTCCTTTTCGCGCAGCAGCCCTGCCCAGCCTTCGCAGGCTTCCGGCTGCTTTTTTTCTTGGAGCCGTTCCGCTCTTGCTGGCGGCCGGCCGGCGCAGGCCCTTTGCGCCGCCGGAATCGCCTCCGCCGGTGGAGAGGGGCCGGTTGGACGCATTTGCCGCCGGCGCAGCCGGCATTTTCCCCCGCCAGGGACCGCCGCTGCGCCGCCGTTCTCCCGGCTTCGCCGCCCCCCGCAGGCCGGGCTTTCGGCTTCTCGTGCTATGCAAGGGTAGAGTTTCTTTCATCGGTCAATTCACCAACTCCCGCTTCCTGCCCAAATCGGTGTTGCCGCCCCGCGGGCCGGTCCGGGCAAGATAGTAATGGACGGCTTCCAGATGATCGCCCACGATCAGACCGGTCAGCGGGTCGGGGCCTTTGCGCTTGCGCGGATTGGGTTTGCCTACATCGATCCGGGAAACGGTCCTCACCCGGAGCCCCGCCAAGACGGCGGCCGCCAGAGCTTTGGGCGGGACGGAAAGCAGCTCCGGTCCGATCCGCGAGAGCGCCTCCCGGCTCATCGCATGGGGGATGGCGGTCAGGGAAGCCCCTCCGAGCGACGGAACGGCAAGGATGGCGTTGAGCGCGTGTTTGGCCAGCACGACGCTGTGTACCGTTCGGCGGTGTACCGGTCCTCTGTAGGCGTTAAGCGCAATGTCGGCACCGTTCTCCACGGCGCGCACAAACGGCCGCAGCCGCCTGGCCGGAATGACGATGTCCCCGTCCATGAAAAGCAAAATGCGCCCCCGCGCCTGTCGTGCTCCTACGCTTCGCCCGACATCGTGGCCGAGCGCCGCTTTCCGGCGGATGACACGCGCCCCAAGGCGTTCGGCCAGCTCCGCCGATCCGTCGCGGGAGCCGTTCGCCACCACGATCACTTCCGTCTGCGGGTGGACCTGCGCGGCTTCCCGGATCACTCCGGCAAGCGTGCGGACTTCATTCAGGACAGGGATGATCACCGACACGGCCGGAGCTTCGCAGACGGCGATTTTTCGGTTTCGGATGCGTTTCGCCTTTTTTCTTCTGACAGACAAGGGCTGACACCTCCCGGGTGCGCTGTCTTCTTGCCATTTTATGTGCTCCCGTCAGGGGGGACACGGCAAACGTACTGGCCTTTCCTCGCCCAATTGCCGCCCTCCGGCGCGCCCGCATGGACGAACCCCCGCCGCGTCCGTCCAACTTTGCTCCCCCCGCAGCCTTCCCCGGTCTGTCCGGATTCGCCTCCGCCGCCAAACAAAAAGAAGACTTCTGCCCGCCCCGCTTTGCTGGAGCTGCAAAAGTCTTCTTTCTTCCCGGCTGCCGGTCGCGTTCCGCCGCCAAGGCTCGGCGGCGGCGGAACCGCCCGGTCCGGTTTTCGCCGGTTACGGCCGCTTCGGCCCTACCGCGATCCAGTTCAGCGTGCCGCTGATCTCCTCCCCGCCGTCCTCGCCGTGCTCGCCGCGCCGGAAAACCTCGATCACCGCGCCCGAAGCCTCGGTTTCGCGCAGCACGGTATAGCAGGCGGGATGATTGGTCATCGCGACCACCACGATCTGCCCCTCGTCGTAAGGCTCGCTCCACACTACCGGAACAATAACGCTTGTGCAGACGAGCGGAAGCTGAAAAGACGCGGTGCCGAACTGCTGAACACTGGCTCTCTGGGACGCGGCTGTCCGCAAGGTATCGGCGGGCGCGGGCAGCTCCTGGCCGATGGAGGCGATCGCCGCGCCAAGCTCGGGCGAGAGATGCCGGGCTTCCACGCTCCCGGTCTTCAGCTGCCCGCCGGTGATTGCTTCTTCGGCCAGGTGGCGTGTTTGAACAGCACCCGCCGCCAGAATGTTTTCCGTCACGGACGCGGCGGTCAAATGCTCCGTCCGCACCGTCCCGCCGGCCAGATGCGCCGACTGGATCTCGCCCGGGCGGATGTGGCGCGCCACCACCGCACCGGATTTGATGTGCACCCCGCCGACCGCTTCGACATCCAGCTTTTCCGCCGTTACGGCGCCGGTGGCCAGCTTCGCGGTCGTGACCGCCGAGTCCTTCAGCTTGTCGGTATGCACCGCCTGCTTCTGCAAATGGCCTGTCGTGACGATCCCGGCACCCAAGTGTGCGCTGCCGACCGAGCCCGCCGCCAAATGCGCGCTGCCGACCGCCTCGCCGGCGATCGCTTTAGACGTGACCGAGGCGGCGCCCAGATGCCGCGCGCTGATGGCCCCGGCCGCGATCTTGGTATCGAGCACCGCTTGGTCGGCGAGCTTGGCGGAGACGACGGCCCCGTCATCCAGATGAAGCGCCTTGATCGTGCCTTGCGAAAGATGGTACCCGCGGACCGCCTCTCCCGCCAGATGCCGGCTTTCCACGGCGCTTTCGGCCAAATGGTCGGCTTCCACCGCCCCGGCGGCAAGCTTGATCGAGGTGACCGCACCGGCCGCCAGCTGGGCCCGGTCCACGCTGCCGGGCTGGAGATGGCCCGTGCCGACGCTTTCCGCCGCCAGATGGCGCGATTCCAGCGCGCCCGGCGGAATTTTGCTTCCGGTGATGCTGCCCGGCGCCAGATGGTGCTCGCGGACCGCTTCCTCCGCCAGATGCTCGGACCCCACCAGGCCTTCGCTCAGATGGACCGGCCGGAGGAGGCCGGGCATCAGCTTGTCGGACGTTACCGATCCCTGGGCCAGATGCTTCGGCCCGATCGAGCCCGGCACCAGGTGATCGGCCCGGACGGAGCAGGACTGCAGCTTGCTTTGGCTGATGCTGCCCGGGGCCAGCTTTTCCTCGGTAACGGCTTGATTGCGGAGCTTCTCGGCGGTAACGGCGCCTGCGGCAAGCTTGGCGGAATTCACCGAGCCGTTGCCGAGCTGGGCCGCGCGCACCGCGCCGCTCTGGATTTTCTCCTCCGTGACCGACTGGTTTTGCAGAAGCTCCGGCGAAATGCAGCCCTCCTGCAGGTGAAGCGTTCCGATCGAGCCCAGCGCCAGCTTGCCGGGGCCGATGACGCGGTCGGCCAGCTTCTCGGACGTAATGCTGCCGTCCGCCAGCTTCTCCCCGCTCACGGAGCGGTCGGCCAGCTTGCCCGCGGTTACCGATCCTTCCGCCAAATGCTCGGCAAGCACCGCGCCGGGGGCCAGCTTCAATGACGTGACCGCCGCATTGCGCAGCTTCTCCGTCTCGACGCTTGCATCCCCGAGCAGGGCGGCGCGGATGCTCCCCGCTTTGATTTTGGAGCCGTCCACCGCGCATTCGGCGATTTTCTCGCTGGTGACGCACCGGTCCACCAGATCGTCCGTATAGATGACGCCGGTGCTCCCTCCGTCCGGCCGCCGCTCGGCGAGCAAATCCGCCGCGTCCTCCTCCAGGCTCGGAAACAAAACCGGACCGCGCCGGAGCGCGCTCGTTTTGCTTTTGGGCGGTGCGGCTTTGGCTACCGGCGGTTCAATCACGTCTTCCACGAGGATCGGCTCCTCAAATTCCGGTTCAACTTCGTCAAGCGGCTCCGGCTCCAGGCTTCCGGCCGAGGCTTCCGGTTCGGGCGTTTTGATCGCGTCAAGCCAGCGCAGCTCCTGGATTCTTGCGTCGTAAAGGTATCCTTTTTTGCGGGTTCCCGGTTTTGCGGGTCCCGGTCCTTTTTTTCTCATTTCGCTTCCCCTTCCGCATAGGTGATCTCTTGGCAGAATATGCAGCAGGGGGGGCGAATGTCCCAAGGAGTGCTTGTAATCAAATTGTAACCTGGCCTTAATCCCTCTTTAATTGTCGCCGCTTATAATAAAACGTGACCCCCCTTTTAATGATAAATTGTCATTGGCCCGCGGCCCGTTGCCGCGGGCCCTTTTCTTGGCGGCCCGGACGTTGCGCCGCGGGCCAAACTGTGTCAAGATAGTTCGAAGAAAGAGAAACCACCGGAAAGAAACAGGTGATGGTTCATGGCCAAACGCTTTTTCCGTTTGCTGACCGAGCTTTCCTCCCGCAAAAGCGTTTCCCGTATCGCGGGCGCATTCGCCGGCTCGCGCGCAAGCCGCAGGCTGATCCCTTGGTTTGCAAAAACCTACGGCATCCGGATTGAAGACGCGGAGAAACAGCTGGAGGAGTACGGGACGCTGAACGAATTTTTCACCCGCCGGCTGAAACCGGGCATGCGTCCGCTCGATCCGGCCGAAAACGCCCTGCTGAGCCCCGTCGATTCCGTAATTACCGGCATGGGGCCGATCAGCGACGGATTGCTGCTGGACGTAAAAGGACAAGATTATACCGTGCAGGAGCTGCTCAACCGTTCGCCCCGGACGGTTAACTATACGGATGGTTTTTATATGGTGCTGTACCTGAGTCCGACCGATTACCACCGCATTCATTCTCCCGCGTCCGGCAAGGTGCAGGAGAAGGAGCATATTCCCGGACGCGCGTATCCGGTCAACGAATTCGGACTCCGGCACATGAAGCGCGTGCTGAGCCGGAACGAGCGGCTCGTCACCTATCTCCGCACAGCCTTCGGGGAAATCGCCGTGGTGAAGGTCGGCGCGCTTAACGTAAGCGGCATTCACTATGTCGATCCGCTTCCCGAACGGCTGGAGGCGGGCGACGAGCTGGCGTATTTTCAATTCGGCTCCACCGTCGTCCTGCTGGTCGAGGGCGGCATCTTTGTCCCGGACCCGTCGCTGGGCCCTGGCGCAAAGGTCAAAATGGGGCAGAGGCTGGGGATTCTCCAGCCCAAGGCATAAAAAGGAACGCCGCTCAGGCGGCGTTCTTTTTCTTCGCCTCCGGCCATGCCGGGCGCGGCTCCGGGCTTACCGAACAACCACCTTACCGATACCGAAAGGAGTCCCGAAATGGCTTATTCCCAGAGCGCGAATCCGGCGGCGCGGTCCGCGCAGGACCCGACGGTTTACCGGGTTCTGTTCGCCATCAGCCTGGTTCATCTGCTCAACGATTCGATCCAGGCCGTATTTCCGGCGATGAACCGGATTTTTCTGAACGACCTGCATTTGACCTACACCCAGATCGGGTTTATTATCTTCTGCCTCAACTTCACGGCGTCCATCATCCAGCCGCTGGTCGGCCTGATTTCGGACCGCAGGCCGATGCCGTTCCTGCTTCCGCTCGGCATGGTGTCCACCCTGTGCGGGATGCTGCTGCTGGCGCTGACGCACAGCTATGCGCTGGTGCTTGTATCGGTCGTGCTGGTCGGGCTCGGCTCCGCGGTGTTCCACCCGGAAAGCTCGCGCGTCGCCAATCTGGCGGCGGGCCCGCGCAGGGGCCTGGCCCAATCCATCTTCCAGGTAGGCGGCAACGGCGGCCAGGCGCTCGCGCCGATTTTTGCGCTGTTTATCCTGACGCCTCTCGGCCAGCCGGGAGCCATCTGGTTTACGCTGGTGGCCGGAGCCGCGTTGGTGATCCTTGTATTTGTGGCCCGCTGGTATGCAGACAGGCTGGCGGAACGGGCGCTGGCGCCAAAACCCGTCCGCGCCGCCGTCGTGAGCAAAGAACGGAAACGTAAAATCGCCTCCGCTGTCGTGCTGCTCGTTTTTCTGGTGTTTGTCCGGTCCTGGTACCACGCCGGGATATTGAACTTCTACCCGTCGTTCGCAGTCGAGCATCTGGGCGTCGGCGAACAGATGGGGCAGTATTTTCTGTTTGCATTTCTGGCTGCCGGGGCGGCGGGAACCTTCCTGGGCGGTCCGCTTGCCGACCGCTTCGGCAGACGGAACGTGCTGTTCTTTTCGATGGTCGGTTCCGCTCCGTTTGCCCTGCTGCTGCCTTACGCGTCTCCGGTGGTCGCTTTCGCCCTGCTGCTCGTCATCGGGTTTGTGCTCCTCTCTTCCTTTTCGGTGGCGGTTGTTTATGCGCAGGAGCTGATCCCCGGCAAGATCGGGACCGTTTCCGGCCTGATTACCGGCCTTGCATTCGGACTCGGCGCCGTGGGCGCCGTCGTGCTGGGGCGGCTGATCGACTTGACCAGCCTGTCGCTCATGATGAAGGCCTGCGCCTTTTTGCCGCTGGCGGGCATCGCCACGTTCCTGCTGCCGCCGGATCACAAGCTGCGCAGCTGGTCGGGCGAAGCGTAAGCCGCCGCTTTTTCCGCAGCCCAAAAACCCCCTTCTCCGCAAAGAATGCCGCAAAAAGCTGCGTTCCCGGAGAAGGGGGTTTCTTTATCGCCGGTCTATTTCGCTCACACCAGCCGGCTCTCCAGCTGCTGGCGGCCGAACCGGAGCCAGCTTCCGGTTTTGCCGATCGCCTCGCGCACACCGGCGGCGGAGGAAAAGGTATGATCCGCGTGGCGGATAATTTCTTTGTCGCAGCGGCCTTGCTTGCGGATGCGGAATACCTTCTGATAGAGGAAGCTGTAATCCACCGGGATAACGTCGTCTCCGGTTCCGTGAACAAGAAGAATGGGACCGTCATACCGGCGGGCCGCCTGAAACGGATGATGTTGGCCGAGAGACTCGAAGAACCCGGCGCTCAACCGGTAGCCGAGGTAATCCGTCGCGCCCGTTTCAAGCGCTTCCCGGTACCGTTCCCGGCCGACAATCCGGACGATGTCGCCAAGGGGGTTCGCCACGGGCGACCACAGCACGAGCCGGGCGACCCGGGGCTCGCCGACCGCGGTCAGAATCGCCACCGCGCCGCCCAGGCTGTGCCCGAGCAGCGTCAGCTGATCGCTGCGCACGCCCGGCAGGGAAAGCGCGTAATCGATGACGCGCCGGGTTTGGTCGACCATGGCGGTAAGTCCGCCCGCGCCGTAATCGCCTTCGCTTTCCCCGCAGCCGGCGTAGTCAAAGCGCAGCACCGCGTACCCGGCCTCGCACCACTCCCGCGCCGCCTTCACGAACAACCGGTCCACGCCGATGCGGCTGCCGACAAAGCCGTGGCAGATCAGCACCAGCGGCGCGTTGTCTCCCGCACCGCCGAGGGCGGCGGCGGGACGGTGGAAGGTGGCGGCCAGCTTCCAGCCGCCGCTTTCGATCGTGAGGGTCGTTTCCATGGCGAACACTCCTATCCTTTAATTCGCATCAGTTTACTTGGTATTTCCATCCTATCATCCGTGCGCCGGAAAGTCAATCCCGAACGCACGGAAACGGGTATCCGTCACCAGGTTAATTCCGCAACCAGCGCGTGATGGTCCGACGCGTCCGTTTTCATAATTGCCGCAGACTGCGAAAGCGTCGGGAAATTGCAAAAAATGTGATCGATCTCCCTGCCGTGCCGGATCGTAGGGCGGAGCTTGCGCTGCCGGACTTTGCGCCAGCCAGGCTCCAGCTTTTCCATCAGCGGGTGATGCGAATCCATGTTAAAGTCTCCGAGCAGAAGCGCCGGGGCTTCCGCCTGCTCCAGAACGCCGAGCAAAGCGGGAAACTGCCGCCGCCGTTCCCGCTCCAGCAAGCCCAGGTGAGTGTTGACCACGGTTACGATTTGGCCGCCGAGGTCGATTCTCGCCGCGATAATGCTTCTTCGTTCGCTGACTCCCTGCATATAGACCACTTGCTTGGACAGGATCGGGTGCCGGGACAAAATCCCGTTGCCGTATTGCACCAGGCCGAAATTCAGGCTGGGAGAAAAAATCCCTTTCATCTGCAGCTTCCGTCCCAGTCTCTTCAGCTGGTCCTGCATATAGCTGCGCGGATGAAACCGGTCCACTTCCTGCAGTGCGACGATCGAAGCTTGCGTCCGTTCGATTTCTTTGGCGATCCGGTCCACGTCGATCTTTCCGTCCATGCCCATCGCGTGGCGAATGTTGAACGTAGCGGCTTTCAAACGCATGCGGCTTTTCCCTCCCGTCCGGCGGCGGCTTCCTTGACTGCGGCCTCGTTCCAAGCGTGTGTCCCCGGTTTTTCATACAGTTTTTTCTTACCCAAATTACAAGAATAGGCCATTCCGAAAAAAATCGCAAAAAAACGGCCCGCCTTCTTTCAGGCCGGCCGTTCCTTCTTTGTTTTATCCGTTTCCTTCCCCGGCGTCCGGCCGGGTTCTGCCGCCCGGCGCCCGCCGGCGGAAAAAGGGGCGGAGGAAATAATCCCCGCCGAACCGGCCGGCGTTCCAGCCGGCCATCAGGACAAGCCCGCCCAGCAAGATCAGCCACGGGTTGATCGAGATGGTGCCCGCGAACAGGAACATGAAGTTCATCAGCAGCCCGAAGAACGCGGCGGCCGGCGTCAACACGCCGAGAATCAGCCCGACGCCTACCAGCACTTCTCCCCAGGGCACAAGAAAATTGAACAGCCCGACATTGGGCAGCGCAAAGTGCTCCAGAAACGAGGTGAAGGTCGGATAAACCGCATCTCCTGTCGCCCGGTCGATCACCATACTGCCTTCGGGCGGAGCGGTGATGGCCCGTTCCAGAAACACCTTGGCGCTGAAGGGTTCGCCCCCCGTCACCTTGCCCCAGCCGGAGCTCAGCCATTTCCAGCCGGTATAAATTCGGATAACCGCCAGCAGCACCGAAGCCGCCAAGCTCTCTCGCAGCCATTTTACCATCCTGATTCCTCCTGTGTCCGATTGGCGTCCTCCCGCATAAGCCTGTTGCGCGGGAGTGACGCTGTACCGCGAAGATGTTATAATAGCAATTGCCTTATGAGACGACAAAAGCGGAATTCTCCGGAAGGATGGTAGCTGCATGAACATTCAGGCCGATCGGCTCAATCAAGCGATCCGCACCAGCAACCCCTATGTATACGAAATGCTGTCCGAACTGGGCCGCGGCATCTATTTTCCCAAGCTCGGCATCTTGAGCCAATCGGCGGAAGCAAAAGCTAAAGCGACGAAGTTCAACGCTACGATCGGAACGGCGCTTCAGAACGGCGTGCCGATGCACCTGGAAGTGATCCAGGAAACGCTGTCCGCCTATGAACCGAAAGACCTGTATGAGTACGCTCCCGCCCCGGGCAAACCCGAGCTTCGAACCGTCTGGCGCAAAAAAATGCTGGCCGACAACCCTTCCCTGGAAGGCAAGGCCTTCGGCACCCCGATCGTAACCAACGCGCTTACCCACGGCCTTAGCATTGTGGCCGATCTGTTCGCCGCTTCCGGCGATGCGGTTATCATTCCCGATAAGAACTGGGAAAATTACGAGCTGACCTTCGGGGTTCGCCGTGGCGCGGAAATGGTGGAGTACCCGCTTTACAATGCGGAGGGCCTCTTTAATGCCGAAGGGCTTCGGGAAGCGATCCTTTCGCGAAAAGCGCAGGGAAAAGCCATCCTGATTCTGAATTTTCCCAATAACCCGACCGGCTATACGCCCGGCCCCGAAGAAGCCGAGCGGATCGTGGACGCGATTCGCGACGGGGCGGAAGCCGGCATCAATATCGTCGTCGCCGTCGACGACGCCTATTTCGGCTTGTTCTTCGAGGATTCGCTGCACGAGTCGGTGTTCAGCCGGCTGTGCGGGCTGCATCCGCGCGTTTTGCCGATCAAAATCGACGGAGCCACAAAGGAAGAATACGTCTGGGGTTTTCGCGTCGGCTTTCTCACCTATGCGGCGGAGCAAGAAGAGCTACTCGCCGCGCTGGAGCAAAAGACGACCGGCATGATCCGGGCCACCATTTCGAGCGGCCCGCACCCTTCCCAGACCTTTGTGCTGCGGGCGCTGACTTCGCCGGGCTTCGAGGAGCAGCGGCGCGAGAAATTCGCCATCATGAAAGGCCGCGCCAACAAAGTGAAGGACGTGCTGGACAGCGGCCGATACGACGACGCGTGGAGCTATTACCCGTTTAACTCCGGCTATTTCATGTGCCTGAAGCTGAAAAACGCCGATGCGGAAACGCTCCGCGTCCACCTGCTCGACCGGTACGGCATCGGCACAATCGCGCTTGGCGCCACGGACCTGCGCATCGCGTTTTCCTGCATCGAGGAGGAATCGATTCCCGAGCTGTTTGAACTGGTGTACCGCGCGGCCAAAGAGGTGGAGGCGCAGTAAACTCCTTCTTTGCCGCTTTCTCTCCCTCAAGATAAACAGGCCCTCTCACGGCTTTCGCCGCAAGAGGGCCTTGTTCTTTTCCCGCCGGAGCGCCGGAGCAAGGGCGCATCACTCCCTCGGCGGCTTCACCTTCTCCGTTCCCCCTGGATCGGCTCCTTATCCCTTCACCTGCTCCCGCAGGCAGGAACGCGTCAGCGAGCGGAGCTCTTCCAGCCCTTCCCACGGGTCGCCTTCCCCCGCGCAAACAATGGAATAGATGCCGTCAAAGCCCGAAGCCGCGCACAGCTCCATGCAGCGCCGGAAATCCTCCGTGTCCGGCTGGTCCGGCGCTTCCGCGGACGGCTCCGCTTTGACATGCACCGTTTCCGCTCGGGGCAGCACATGGCCGAGCTGACGGAACTTGTCCTCTTTAAAATTGCCGAAGTCGGCCGTAAAGCCGATTTTCCCCTGGGTGCGTCCCAGCAGGCTCAGGCAGTTGGTGGAGGTCGAAGCCAGCTCCCCCAGATTTTCAATCAAGACGCGCACGCCGAGCGGCTCGGCATAAGCCGCCAGCTCCTGGAGCGATTCCACCGCCCAGTCCAGGGCAAGCGCGTTTCCGGCCGGCGAGCTGCCCGGCGACACCCGTACCCTCCGGGCGCCTGCGGCTGCGGCTACGTCGATCCACCTCCGGCACCATGCGAGATCGGCCTTCCGCCGGAACGGATCGGTGTGCGACAGCTCTCCTTCGTCGACGAGAAGCGAATTCCACGCCCGCCTCCTCAAACGCGTTCCGCAGCCGTTCCAGATACCCTTCCGAGGTTTCCGGAAACTGCGAATACAGCACCTCCGCCGCTTCGTAGCCGCGTTTTTTCAATTCGGCCGGAAGCTCCAGCAGCGAAAGCTCGCCCAGCTTTCCCGTTTCCCGAATGCGGTGTTCCTGCTTCTCCGCGTCCCATTCCATGGTCCGCCGGATGCCCAGAAGCTTTTCCAAGCTCCAGGTATTGACGCCCAGCTTTGCCATCGCGCCTTCCCCCTGTCTGTAATAGAAGTAGTATCTATTAACCAGAGGGATGGAGGCTCAATCCGTCAAAAGGGGCGTTTCATCCGCTTCTTAAGCCAGGTGCGAACCGTTTGGTACACCATCCGGGCCCCCAGCACAAGACCGGTCGCGATCCCCGAGATCGTGACGAACAGCGCGATGTACTGAAATACTGAATAGTCCCGCATGACCGACCAGTCGATGGGATTGACCAGATCCTCGATGACCTGGTTCATGCCGTAGATGCCGCTGATGACCGTAAACACCGTGAAAATCATGACCAAATAATTCGTTCGCCGTCCCGATACGTCGCTGCGGTATTTGTAAAGGTCGCCGAGGGTCTGTTTGACCTCCCCGTACAGGTCGAGGTTGCCGAATATATCGCGCAGCTGAAGGAAGATTTCCCGGCCTTGCGATTGGGTGACCAGCTCCAGGAAAAAGTATTTGGAGGAAAACCGGGTGATCTGCCCGATCAGCTCCTCAATGTCGTCCGTGTTCTTTTCGTAGCGCACACGGGAATACCGGTTGCTGAGCTTGAGCAGAACGATCTTGTGGAAGAGGTTGAGAAGCACGCCGTAATAATATTCCCCGTACATCTGGTTCGCCAGATGGCGGTGCCGGCCCCCCGCGTTGTTGGTCAAGCAGCTGAACGAGTTTTCGTCCATTATGTAATAAGTGTTGGGAGCCCACCGCAAATATTCGTGCGTGCCCAGAAATTCCTTTATGTACGCCATGCTGCTGGAGCTGATGAACGGCAGCCCGCCGTGGTCCAGCCCGTCGATGCGGGAAGCGCGGTAACGCTCCGTCTCACCGATCGGCAGCTCGTCCTTGAAATGATAAAAGGACTGGACGTACATGCGCTCGTCCACAAAGAAAGGCATCGTTTCGAAATAAGCGCCCTCCATGTCCGTATTGTCGAAGTAGGGAAGGGCTCCGGAAGCGATTTTTTTGAAAATAAAGTCTTCCGTTTCCTTGTACTCCTGACCGTCGTGAATGACATAGGTCAAATCGTCGGGCAGGCTGATATCCTGCAGCACGCGGAAGCGGTTGGCGAATTCGAGGGCTTCCGTAAACGTCAGCGCTTCTTTTTCCAGCTGCACCCGGACCGTAATAAAACCGACCGAAAACGGGCAAAGGATGATGTCTGCGGAAAGAACCCGGAACGGTGTACGGTTGTGGCGGCTTTTTAAAACACAGGAGAGGTCCAGGGCCCGGGAAAACCGCTGAAAGGATTCGGGCTGCTCCTTATGGGGAAACAGGACATTGCCGGTAAAAGGGAGATAGTAGCGTTCCATGTTGCGGTGGGAGACACGGAAGCCCTCGCCGTAATAAGCATCCTCACAGTCCAGATCGTTCAGGTAAAACATGGAGTACCCGTCCCGGCGCAAATCTTTTTTGAAATACTCCTGCGTTCCGGGTCTGATGGAAAACGGAAAAATAAACTGCAGCAGGGCTTCGCTCAGTTCTCTTTCCTGGATAACGGGCTGATCCACCCCTTCACCCCCAATCTGCTTTGTTTCTCAATAGTCCAGCCCCAGCTCCAGCCGGATGTCGGCGCCCGTCCAGTCGACCCCGCGGATCACGACCGGCCAGGGGAGGCGGTCCGCCAGGGAAACCTGCAGGTCTCCGGGATCGAACCAGCCGCGGGAAACCGCATGGCCGCGGACCGAAGCTCCCTCGTAGCGGAAAAGAAGCATCGGCGGCTCCCAGGACATGCGGTAATCCAGCTGCACGCCGATCGGCAAGCGGTTCCGGTACCGGAGGTTCAGGTGCGCCTGCAAAAGATCCTCCCGGCGCTCAAAGCGGGCGCCCGTGATTTCCACATCCGGCCGCGGCTTCGGGTTCGCCGCTACCTGCTCCTTCAGAAGATCGTTCAATTCTTCGTCCGTCAGGGTGACGCTTAATTGGCGCGTGCGGGCGATCTCTTTGGCTTTGGCCGCCAAGTCCACTTCGTTGTAGGACAAATCCAGCGCTTCGGCCGGGCGGACATACCGGACGCCCGCCCATGCCGCCGCCCCGAGGAGAAGGACAAGCACAAGAAGCACGGCCAGAAGCCGCTTCATGACTGGCCGCCGTCCTTCTCCCGCTTTTCCTTCAGCCACTTGGGCGCGCCTTTTGCCTTTTTGTCGCGTTCGCGGTCGCTCCGTTTGCGCGCGGAAGGCGCCGGTGCCGGGCGGGCGCCGCCGCGCCGGTCCGAGGCCCCCGCCTGCGGGGCGCCGCTCCGGGCGCCGCGTGCACTGGCGGCGCCTTCGGAGCGCCGGGCGCCGGCGCCCGAAGCCCGTCCGGCCTCAGCCGCACCGCGCCCGGCGGCCTCTGCGAACCGGCGGTCCGCTCCGCGCTCCGGCGCCGCGGAGGCCGCCTGGCGCTGCCTTCCGCGCCGCGTTTCTTCCGGAGCCAGCTCCTTGCCCGCGAAGAGGGTCCGCTCTTCGAACGAGACGCCGAGCAGCCGCGCGAATTTCTCGGCGATAAAGCGCTGGCGCTCCTCCAGGATCGTGACGACCGTCCCCTCCCGGCCCATGCGTCCGGTCCGGCCTGCCCGGTGGACGTAGTGCTCCGCATCCACCGGCGGATCAAAGTTGACGACAAGCGGCAGGCCGGGGAAATCCAGCCCCCGGGCAGCCACGTCCGTCGCCAGCAAAAGCTGGAAACGGCCCTCGCGGAAGCCGCTCATCACGCGGGCCCGCTCCTGTTTCGCCGAATCGCCGTATAGCGCCTCGATGGAGAGGCCGGCGTACTGCATTTTGGCCGCCACCTCCGCGATATCTTCCGTATCGTTTACAAAGACAATCGCCGATTTCGGCTCATAGTGCCGGACGATCCGGCGCAAAAGATCGATCTTGTCCCGCTCCTCGGCGATAAAAAAAACATGGCGGAGCGCATCGGCCGTTTTCTTGGACGGCTCGATGCGGATTTCCGCCGGCTCGCTCATCCATTTCTCCGCAACGCTCCGGATCGCCGGGGTGACGGTTGCGCTGAAAAACGCGATCTGCCGGTCCCGGAGCGCCCCGCCGAGCACGGCTTCGACCTCGGTTTTGGAGCCGAGGTCGAACACCTGGTCCACCTCGTCGACTACAATCGTCCGCACCTGGTGCAGCGACAGCTTTCGCTTTGCGACCAGCTCCTTGACGCGTCCGGGTGTGCCGACTACCAGCTGCGGCTTTTCCTTCAGCTTCTCGATCTGCCGCTGCAGCGAAGCGCCGCCGATCAGCTGCTGGACGGCAATCTCCGTCCCTTCCGCAAGCTTTTGCGCTTCCTGCACGATTTGCATGCCAAGCTCCCGGGTGGGAACCAGCACCACGGCTTGGGTGGCTTTCCGGGATGCTTCGATGCGGGTCATAACGGGCAGCAGATACGCGAGCGTTTTTCCTGTGCCCGTTTGCGATTCGGCAATCAGGTCTTTCCCGGAGGCCAGGACCGGCACGGCCGATTCCTGAATCGGCGTCGGCTCGACGATTCCGCGTTCCTCCAGATTCCGGACAAAACCGGACGAAATGGGCAATTCGGCAAAACGGCTGGGGTTCATGAAGCAGTTCTCCTTCTGTGTAAGGTCCATGTATCCTATTTTACTCGATTTCCGTTCCGCTGAAACTAGCGAAGTTGCGCGGCCTCCCGCAGCAGCCTGTTTGCCTGGCGAAAGCGCCGCCCTTCCGCTCCTTTTCTGTCCGTCCGCATCGCCCCTTTCGCTTCTCTTCCGTCGCCCCTTCAGCGCCTTCCGCTCCTTTCCCGTACGTCCGCATCGCCCTTTCGCTTCTCTTCCGCCGCCCCTTCCGTGCCTTCCGCTCCTTTCCCGTACGTCCGCATCGCTCCTTGCCTTCTTTTTCCGTCCATAAATGTAAAGCCCAACCCGCAAAAAGAAAGGCAGGCGGGGCATTGTGCTACACTCCTCTACCTGTCAGGAGTTTGAAAAGGGGCGCCGCCGCATTAAAAATCACAAAACACGAAACCTCATCGAGACTCCCATCTGTTTTGCAGTGCGTGGGCCGCGCTGTCTTTGTAAAGTTAGCTGTTTCCTAAGCCGATCCCGGTTGGACCAACAAGAGCTGAAAGTTAGGTTGTTAAGCAAGCCGGACCTTGTACGCCTCACATGTCATAGGAAAGACTGCAAAAAAGACTGCATGCGCCCGGTTGGCATGGGCTACACGCGGCTCTGTCCATCTAACGGTTGCCACAGCGCTTATTCGTGCCAAAAAGTCCCTTTTGAAATTCTAACGGTTGCCACAGCGCTTATACGACGAAAAAGAGGACAAAAGCTGCAAAAAACGAAAATAAGTTCTGTGGCAACCGTTAGAGTTCTGTGCGGCTCAATTTCGGGCAAATAAGCCCTGTGGCAACCGTTACAGTCTCGTGCAAACTTTTTTTGCGGAAACCGTCACATTCTTGCGCCTTACGCTTTTAGCAACAAGTGATCGAGCAACCTCCACTAGTTTTGCGTCTGGCCTAACAGCTATTAAGCGATTTTTGCGACAACGCCCTGGGCGGACGCTACAGTTCCCGACCTCTCTGTCCCGGCGCCGAGTCCGCCACGGCAACCGGCAAAGCAAGCGATCCGCAGGCAGCCGAACGAAATAAGCCCCATTAAACAGCTGAGCAGCCACCTGGCCGTTGATTGTAACTGGCCGGCGGACTGCTCGGGTCAAAAAATGGTTCGGGACGCGGCACTGCTTTCCTTTGTTTAGTCAAGTGCTGCTGAGAGAGCGGATTCGAGCATGGCATCAAAATCAAAAAAGGTAGCCATAAGCTCACCGGAAGGCTTATCCAGTTCAACAAAACTCTTATTGGAAACGTTATAACAATACCATGCGATATCCGAATCGCCGAAAAAAACCAACTCGTCTTCGTCCTGAATCGGCTCCCAAGTTTCATTGGCATCAAAAAAACGATCTACCTGGTTTAGAGGCTCGGAATCCAGAAATCTTTGGTCGATCCCGTAAATTTTAAGTCCGTTAAACTCAATTCCATTTACAGTTTGCAAAAATGCATAGTACTGCTGCGGCAGTATGTCGGACCCGAATTGATCCGTAACAAAATCTCGAAATCTTGCTAATTCGATTTCATTGGCAGGCCCGTTGAGTCTTCTGTTTCGTTCCCCCCTTATTTTTGAAATTTCTCCGATCTGCTTTTTCCACATAGGATCACCTGCAAAAGTTGTTATTTGTTCTTAAATGCCCTTTGTTAGAGAATTTCAGGCTCATCACCAAGGTTTATTCTAAATCTTCAACCCCCTGCTGGTAAATCCTGCTTTTAACCCTTCCTTTCTTTATCAAAAGCACTAGACACAGATGGATGGTTTCTGACCTGACTGCTGATACCCTTCCCGCAATAATGTTTTGTCCGAAACTCTGCCTCAGGCTCTACGTCAGCCCTGTCGGGAGTTCCACTCCCAGGGGCCCTTGCGACTGGAGCCACCCTTCCGGCCGGAGCCCGTAGCCCCGATGGCCGACGCCGTAAACAAAACGGCCCGCCCGCAGGGGACGCGCCGCGCCGAGGGCGCTACCGCGGCCCCCATTCTTCAAGAAATTTGAACTTGATCGCCTCCCGCGCCCGAAAAAGGCGCTGCTTGACGGCGGCCTCCGTCGTGTCCATGGCGGCCGCGATTTCCTTGTAGGACAGATTGAAATACCACCGCATTTCCACGATCTGGCGGTACTCCGGCCGGAGCTGCGACAAGTACCGGTCAATCGCCTGCTTCATCATCCGGATTTCCACTTCTTTGTCCACCGGCTTTGCCGAATGATCTTCCCAATCCGGCTGCTCCTTCAGATACTGCACCACTTCCAGCTCGTCCCGCGAGCGGGAAAACTTCTTCAGGTAATTCAATGCCGCGCTGCGGGCGACCGCGCGCAGCCACCGGTCCAGCTTGTCCGGCTCGTTCACCTGGGAGGCTTTGTTGATGGCCCGCAGAAACGATTCCTGAATAATGTCCTCGGTTGCGCCATGGTCCCGGACGATGGAATAAATGAGCGCGTATACCAGTTGGTAATATTCCTCGTAAACCTGCTGCTGCAGCGCGTGAGGCAAAGCATAAAACTGCTCGGTAAAAATCAAGATCAGGTGTCTGGACATACACAACCTCCACGAACGACTGCGTGTCAGAAAAACGTTTTACAAGAGGTCCGATTCGATCACCTGCCGCAGGCCCGCACCAAAGCGCCTGCAACCTGGGGACGATGGTGAGAAAAACGCACTTCGTCCGTTTACTTGCGATTCAAAAACCGCCCCAGAAACTTGTCCAGGGACCGGGGAACAAACTGGTAAAACGCGCCGCCGACGCCCCCGAAAAAGGGCAGGTTGACTTCCGCCTTCCCGCTTCGAATCGCTTTCATCACCGTACGGGATACCTTCTCCGGACGCAGCATCAACCACTGCACATTTTTCACGTACGAGCCGGTCGGGTCCGCAATGGCAAAAAAGTTGGTGTCGATCGGCCCGGGATTGACGGCGGTCACGCGGATGCCGGAGCCCATCAGTTCAAACCGCAGGCTGTTCGTCAGCCCCAGCACGGCATGCTTCGACGCCGAGTAGCCGGTCGATTTGGCGGTCGCCACCTTGCCCGCAAGCGAAGCGATGTTGACGATGTGGCCGCTGCCGCGCTCCAGCATTCGCGGCAAAACCGCCTGGATGCAGCGGACGGTCCCCATGTAATTGACATCCATCATCGCTTTCATTTCGTTTTCGGGCGTTTCCGTCAGAGGCTTGAAGATGCCGAACCCGGCGTTATTGATCAGAAGATCGACGTCTCCCCGTTCGGTTCGAATCCGTTCGAAAACCGTCCGCACGGAGTCCGTGTCGGATACGTCCATGACATGAAAATCACATTCCCCTTCGACCCGGGAAGCCGCTTCTTTCAGCCTTTCCTCCGAGCGCGCCGTCAGGACCGGTATCGCCCCGAGGCGGCTCAAATCACGGGCCATCAGCGCTCCGATTCCGCTTGAGGCACCCGTGATAACCGCTACTTTTCCAGCAAAATGCTTGTTCATCGTACCTGTTCCTTTCCTTCCGGACCGGCCGGGCCGGCCCCCTTCATGGAAAAGTCTAACATGCAAAAGGCCCGGGTTCAATGGGGGCTTTGGAAGCAATACCATATACTTCCTTCACCAATTTTACAGCAACGATAATTCGCTCTTATTCGACAAAAAACACTCTTCGCAGCGTACAGCCGCGAAGAGTGTGTCGAAAGATGGTGCGTAACCCCGTGAAAATTCGCCGTTTGGGCGGTGATCAGATTTGCCCCACCCAGTCTTCCTTGGCAGCCTTGCTCCAGGATTCCCGGATGTCGCGGATAATGCCGGCGGCCAGAGGGCCTTTTTCCAGCAGGCGGGCGTTTTGCTGCCAGCGGTTCGGATTCTGGGTGCCGACGATGGCCGTGCAAACGCCGGGAATGCTGAGCGTAAAGCGCAGGGCGGTCGCGACGGCTTCATCGAAATCCTCCTTCAGAAACGGATAATCGATCGCGCGCAGCCGTTCCCAGTACTCGACTGCATAGTCGTTGTCCGGACGTTCATCGCCGGATTTCCATGCCACGTTCGCAACCGGCCGCTTGGCGATGATGCCCATTTCCCGCTCGCGCGCTTCCGGCAGAACCAGATCGATGCCTCGCTGGTCGGCAATGTTGACCGAGGTTTGCAGCGAATCGAACACGCCCGTCTGGATGGCGTATAACGCCGCCTCGTTTTCCCCGCTGTAGCCGATATACCGGGTTTTGCCCGCTTCCTTGGCGCGCTCCAGCACCCGGATCACTTCGCCCTGCCGCAACACTTCTTCCGAGCAGCTGTGCAGATGGATCAGATCGACGTAATCGGTTTTCAGCCGTTTGAGGCTGCGGTTGATGGATTCCTCCAGCATGGCCGGATCCCAGTCTTTCGCGTCCAGCCCGGAGGCATGTCCGCATTTGGTGAACAGGTAAAAATCGTTCCGGCGGCCGGAAATGGTGTTGCCGATCAGTTCTTCGCTGTTGCCGTAGCATTCGGCCGTGTCAATCACGTTAAGCCCGGCGTCAAGGGCGCTGCCCAAAAGCCGGTCGACCGTTTTCTGCTCCTCGCCGTTCGGCTGGATCGAGCCGATTTCCGATCCTCCGAAGCCCAATACGCTTACCATCATATCCGTTTTGCCGAATTTCCTCTTTTCCATCGCGGTGTCCTCCTCGTGTGGCAACATAAACGCATCTCATTTAACATTACCCTTTCCAGGGAAGTTGACTCCGGCATGCGAACCGGATGTTGGAAAAAGGGCGTGACTCTGCTACGATCATAACAGACATCGAAGAAGAAAGGGAGTCGCTATGCCGGGATTCATCATTGATCTGGACGGAACGCTGTATGCCGGGACGCGCCGGATTCCCGCCGCCGGTCCGTTCATGGAGCTGCTTCGCCGCGAGAAGCTGCCTTACGTTTACCTCACCAACAACTCTTCCCGAAAGCCCGAGGACGTCGCCCGGCATCTGACCGAAATCGCCGGCATTCCGGCTTCGGGCCGCGAGGTGCTCACCTCCGCTCAAGCCGCCGCCCGTTATGTGCGGGAACGGTTTGAAGGCGGCCGTGTGTTCGTCATCGGGGAAGACGGGCTGCGGAGCGCTTTGCTTGAGGCCGGCTTGACGCTGGCGGAAGGACCGGAAGACAAGCCCGACGCGGTGGTGCAGGGAATCGACCGTTCATTCTCCTACGCCAAGCTGGAAGCCGCGTCCCGCTGCATTCAGGAGGGCGCCTTGTACGTCTCCACCAACCCTGACCTCCAGCTGCCCACGGAGCGGGGGATGACGCCGGGCGCCGGTTCGCTCGCCGCAGCCATCCGGGCCGCTTCGGGAACCGAGCCGGTGGTCATCGGCAAGCCTTCGCCCATCGCCATGAGCTACGCTATTGCCCGGCTCGGGTTGCCGCCGGACGAGATCTGGGCAGTCGGCGACAACCTCCGCACCGACATCGCCGGGGGAGCCGCCGCCGGATGCCGCACCGCCTGGATAAGAAGCGGTGTCGGAGGAGCGCTGGACGAGAACGAACTGATCCGGCAAACCGGCATCCAGCCGGATGCGGTCTGCACCGATCTGCTGGCGTTTGCCGAACGGTTTCTTTCACTTCGTTTATAGTTGTATCGTTGCCATCCCATTGCCAAGAGGAGAAATGTCTCAATGTCCATGCCTTTGTATCCCCAGCAGCACCAGCCGCCTCAAACGCGGCCGATCCGCCCCTGGCTATCCATCTGGGTCCGCCCCCGCGCGACGGTCCGCGCTTTGCTGGAAACCCCGATGCCCCTCGCCCTGCCCCTTTTGCTCGCCGGCGTTTATCACACGGCAAGCATCGCCCAGACGCGAAGCCTGGGGGAAGAATGGTCGCTTGGCACCATCTTTCTCTATGTGCTTCTGGCTTCGCTGCTCTACGTTCCCTTCATGCTGTACATAGGTGCGCCGGTCGTCCGCGGAATCGGGGGCTGGCTCGGCGGAACCGGCACCACGCGCGATATCCGCATCGCCTTGGCCTATGGGCTTATTCCGACGGTCTGGATGATCGGCTTTATCGTGCTGCAGTTTGCGGTAGCCGGAGAATCGATTTTTTGGGAGGAGCTGTCCTACGAGCTTCCGCTGCTGAATCAGATGCTTTACCTGCTTTTGGTCTTTGTCGAATTCGGAATCGGAGTATGGAGCTATGTCATTCTGATGAAAGCCGTGGGTGAAGCGCACCGGTTTTCCGCCTGGAAAGCGCTGCTCAGCTTCGTGCTTCTGTTTCTGATGCTTTTTGCGGCGATCGCCATCTTGGTGGTCCTGATCACCGTTTTTTTCATCGGGGTGTAAGGAATGATCGGGGCCGGAGCGGGGGAAACTTCGGACAAAGCGGCTGGCGGCGGGGTTTTTTTGAAATCGTTTATTGATCAATTTGGGTGCGGTGCTATAATAAAGTTATCGAAAAGTTTTATTTATGAAAAGTAAAATGTAAATAATCGGCGATTATAGCTTAGGAGGCCGCCCCGTTGAATATCAACCAGCTGGAAACCCTTGTCACGATCTCCAAGACCATGAGCTTCCGCAAAGCCGGCGAGCTCCTGAATCTGACCCAGCCCGCCGTTTCGGCCCAGATCAAAAGCCTTGAGGACGAGTTTGGCACCGTGCTGGTCGACCGCAACCAGCCGGTGACCCTGACCGACAGCGGGCGTGTTTTTCTGGAGCATGCCTTCAAAATTCTCAACACGGTCGAGGACCTGAAGCAGAAGCTGGCCGATATGGAAAACACCCCGCAGGGAAATATTTCGGTCGGCACAACCGCTTCGATCGCGGTGCAAATTTTGCCGCGCGTCCTGTCGTATTTTCAAAACCAGTACCCGCTGATCAAACCTTCCATTCATTCCATGACCTCATCCCAAATTTTGACCGCAGTCGAAAACGGCACGGTGGACATCGGCATCGCCTATCTGTTCGACAAAAGCTCGGCGGTGGAAACGTCGGTCCTTTACTACGACACCTTTGAGCTGGTTGTTTCGCCGAATCATCCGCTTGCCGCGGTGGGCCACGCGACCGTCGACGACCTGCGCTACCTGTCCCTGATCCTGATGACTCCCGGCACGGCCGTCCGCCGGTTTACCGACAAGCTGTTCAAGCAGCTCGACATTACGCCGCAGGTCGTGATGGAGCTGTCCAGCAGCGAGGAAGTCAAGCGGGTCGTGGAGCTGGACCTGGGCGCCGCCATTATCGCCAAAAATTCCGTCAGCAACGAGCTGCGGATGGGCACCCTCAAGCTGGTGGAAATCGACGCCGTTGAGACCGACCAGCCCGTCGTGGTGATGTACAAGTCGGGCCGTTATCTGAGTTCGGCCATGCTGCAGTTTTTGAACGATCTGAAGGGTATGCCGCAAACCCATTTTCTCGGCAGCGAGTAAGGCGGCGGATTATGCAAACCACTCAGGACAGGGAGGTTGGAGCAGCCTTGATGTTTGATCTGCATACGCATCACGAACGGTGCGGACACGCCGAAGGCGGAATCCGCGACTACATCGAAGCCGCGATTGAACAAGGCCTGGACGTTATCGGCATCTCCGATCATTCCCCTTACTTCGGGCACAAGGAAGACCACCCCGAGCCGCGGATCGCCATGGCGAAAAGCGAGTTTACCGCATATATCTCCGAGGTGCTGCGGCTCAAGGAAGAGTACCGGGGGCGCATCGATGTGCTGCTCGGCGTGGAATCCGACTTCTATCCGCAGCATGCGGCGGCGTACAAAGCGGTCTACGACCAGTATCCCTTTGATTACATCATCGGCTCGATTCACCAGACGGGAGACGGCCTGAGCATCTTCAACCGCAACCGCTGGAAAAAGCTGAGCGCGGTCCAGAAGGTGCAGGTGAAGGAAGAGTATTACCGCCTGATCCGGCATTCCGCGGAAAGCGGCATGTTTCAGATTTTGGGCCACATCGACGCAATGAAGGGCTTTTACCCGGAATTTTCCGCCATCCCCACCCGCATCGTCGAGGAAACCCTCCAGGCGATTCGGAATACCGGCGTGGCGATTGAAATCAACACCTCGGGCAAAACGAAAGCCGTCGGCGGCTGGTACCCTTCCGACGACATCCTGGAACGGGCGCTGCACTACGGCATCCCCGTCACGTTTGGCTCCGACGCCCATACGCCCGCCCGGGTCGGCGACGAATTCCGCTTCGTGGAGCGGAAGCTGCGCGAAATCGGCTACCGCGAATGGGTTTACTTCAAAGAAAAACAGATGCAGCGGGTCCCGTTATAACGGCGACCCGCTTGCGGCTTAAACGGCCGGCTCCCTGCTCCAGGCAGAGAGGCCGGCCGTTTTTGCTGTACGTACAGGTGGTATGGTCGCAGGTATTGCTCAGGAGAGGGAATCCAGGCGGGGCTGACTAGACATGACAGTTGCAGTTGCTGTGGGACAGGCAAAGGCTTGTGGCCTTGAACTACGCCCACTCATGGCCCTTTTCACCGATTTACGGACTTCTCTACTCCGACATGCAGCCTTTTTCCACCACTTTGTGGCCTTTTCTACTCCGACGCATAGCCTTTTTAACCGATTTGTGCGGACACGTCCGCTTGTACGGCATTTAGAACCTTACGCATGTTTTGAGGGAGTGCAAAGAACGGGCGATAGAGAAAAGGTTGGTGAGGACGGGCTAAACGGAGAGATATCATAAAGGGTGGAGGTGCCCAGGGAGTGCGTAGGGGAGTGCAAAGAGTGTTCGAAGGTGGTCAGGCGACTGTGCGATTGCGGAGGGCGGAAAAAGAAAAGTTTCAAAATGAAGCTGAGGCGGGGCCCAATAATTCTAACGGTTGCCACAGACGTTAATCGGCCAAAAAAGCGGCTTTTGAAATTCTAACGGTTGTGAGCGAGCTTAATTACCCCAAAAGCGTGGGGTTTCCCAAGATAAACGCCAAATAAGCGCTGTGGCAACCGTTAGAATTTTGAAGGGGCCATTTTAAGCTAAATAAGCGCTGTGGCAACCGTTAGCCGCCCATGCCCTGGCGGGCGCCACAGAAAATGAAACTAAAGTTGCGTTAGTTCAGGGTGGATTTTTTGGCTATGCCGTGGTCCAATGTCCATCAC
>NZ_JCAPET010000109.1:0-791 GCF_059735245.1 Gorillibacterium sp. sgz306347 | reverse complement strand
CTAGTGCAAGACAGATAATAACCATATACAAGGAGAGGTGTCCGAAATGAACGAAAACCGACAGTCCTACAATGAGACGTTTAAAAAAGAAGCCGTGAAGTATGCCCAGGAGCAATCGAAGTCGCTTCAAGAGATCGCGGATGAACTGAATATCAACTACGGCACGCTGCGAAACTGGATGGGAAAGTACCGCGAGTTTGAAAACGAACCCGTGAACCAAGGCGAAGCGCTCCGTCACCAGTCCCAAACGATCGAAGATCAGAAACGCGAGATCGAGGACCTGAAGGAGGAAATCGCCATTTTAAAAAAGGCCATGCACATCTTCAGCAAAGAAAGGAACTAAGGTTCCAATTCATCGAAGATCATCGCTCCGAGTTTCGATTGGAGAAGATGTGCGAGGTCATGGGTGTGTCAAGGAGCGGCTATTACGTCTGGCGGGAGGCCGAGGCTTCCGAGCAAGAGAAGCGAAAAGAGAAGCTGACCGAGCGCATTACCTGGCACTTCTTCGACTCTGAAGAAACCTACGGGAGTCCAAGGATACACAAAGAACTTTTGAAGGAAGGCTGGCGCGTATCGGAACGTACGGTGGGGCTGATCATGCGAGAACAAGGGCTGCGTTCGTGCATGGCGAGGAAGTACCGGGTCACCACGACCGACTCGAATCACGAGATGCCGATCGCACCAAACCTTTTGGAGCAAGATTTTTCAGCCACAAAGCCAAACGAAAAATGGGTAGCGGACATCACCTACATCCCCTGCCGCGAAGGAAAGCTCTATCTGGCCAGTATTCT
>NZ_JCAPET010000108.1:0-868 GCF_059735245.1 Gorillibacterium sp. sgz306347 | reverse complement strand
GGGGAGGGAAAATTACAGTACCGAAGGTCATGATCTCACACTGCCGAGAAAAGCCTCTAGCCAGGTGAAGGTGCCCGTACCGTAAACCGACACAGGTGGGTAAGAAGAGAATTCTAAGGCGCGCGGAAGAACTCTCGTTAAGGAACTCGGCAACATGACCCCGTAACTTCGGGAGAAGGGGTGCCTCGGTAGGGTGAATAGCCCGAGGGGGCCGCAGTGAAAAGGCCCAAGCGACTGTTTAGCAAAAACACAGGTCTGTGCGAAGCCGCAAGGCGAAGTATACGGGCTGACGCCTGCCCGGTGCTGGAAGGTTAAGGGGAGCGGTTAGGAGCAATCCGAAGCTGTGAACCGAAGCCCCAGTAAACGGCGGCCGTAACTATAACGGTCCTAAGGTAGCGAAATTCCTTGTCAGGTAAATTCTGACCCGCACGAATGGCGTAACGACTTGGGCGCTGTCTCAACGAGAGATCCGGTGAAATTTTACTACCTGTGAAGATGCAGGTTACCCGCGACAAGACGGAAAGACCCCATGGAGCTTTACTGCAGCTTGATATTGGACTTGGGTACGATCTGTACAGGATAGGTGGGAGCCTAAGAAGCATGTGCGCCAGCATGTGTGGAGGCGACGTTGGGATACCACCCTGATCGTGCCTAGGTTCTAACCGGGTACCGTAAGCCGGTACCGGGACCGTGTCAGGCGGGCAGTTTGACTGGGGCGGTCGCCTCCTAAAGTGTAACGGAGGCGCCCCAAGGTTCCCTCAGAATGGTTGGAAATCATTCGAAGAGTGCAAAGGCAGAAGGGAGCTTGACTGCGAGACGGACAGGTCGAGCAGGGACGAAAGTCGGGCTTAGTGATCCGGTGGTTCCG
>NZ_JCAPET010000107.1:0-891 GCF_059735245.1 Gorillibacterium sp. sgz306347 | reverse complement strand
CGGTGCGCGGCAAGCAGGAAATGCCCGCTGAGGGAGATCAAACCGCTGTACGCCAAGCAGGAACTGCCCGCTGAGGAGAGATCAAACCGGTGTGGGAGGCAAGCGAAATGCCCGCTGAGGAGAGATCAAACCGATGTACGGCAAGCAGGAAAAGCTCGCTGAGGGAGATCGAAGCGGTGCGCGGCAAGCAGGAAATGACCGCTGAGGGAGACCAAACCGTGTGCGAGGCAAGCGAAATGCCCGCTTCTTTTGGCGGGCTTTTTCGCGCGTTCGGGGCCAAAGGCTGCTGGCGTGCTCGGATGTGCGGGAGAGTTAAGGTTTGCCGGGGCCGCGCTGTGGTTCGTTGCAGAGTTGCAGCAACTCAGCCAGATGCGGAATCTTAACAGCGCCTGCGGCGCGAGCATAACATCGCGCGGCAGAAGCATACGGCACCTGTGGTCAAAAATAACAGTGCCAGTGGCAGAAGCATAACAGCACCAGTGGCAGAAGCATAACAGCACCAGTGGCAGAAGCGCATAAGCACCAGTGGCAGAAGCACATAAGCACCAGTGGCAGAGGCACAACCCCCGCTTGCGGCTGATGCGTTTCAAATGGCTGGGGCGGTTCCTCACAGTAGCAATGGATGAATGAGTACCGGGCACTCACCAATGCTCCGGAAGGGCTTAGTGGCCGTCTCTCTGATTACAATGCATGCCTCAAGTTTCATTTTCGATGGTGCTCGCGGATGGCTTGGATTTCTAACGGTTGCCACAGCGGCTATTTGCCCCAAAAAGAGGGTTTAAAAATTGTAACGGTTGCCACAGAGCTTATTTTGGGTTTTTCACATGATTTCGCCCATTTTTAGGCGAATAAGCCCTGTGGCAACCGTTACATTTGAAAAAGGCCGTTTTT
>NZ_JCAPET010000106.1:0-936 GCF_059735245.1 Gorillibacterium sp. sgz306347 | reverse complement strand
CGGGGCGAGGCGAGCCAGCGGCCGGCAGCGACGGGAGCGGAACCGCGGGACTGCGGCGGGCGGAAGTGGACCGGAGACAGCTCATTGCATGGAGTGCCTGCCAGCCATCGCGCATTCTCGTACGCCGAATTGCTCCAACCGGATCGCCTGTTGGTCCCATGCCATATGCCGCTCGTTGCTCCCACTACCTCTACGCACCTGGCACTCACTTCCACAAACTTGCTCATTTGTTCCCTTCTACCGCCACCTACCGCACATTTGCTCAATGCTTGCCGTTCGCCCTCCCACGCACCTTCCGCTCATTTCCTACATGCAGCCACCCGCCCTTTGCGCCACTTACCGCTTGCTCAATGCTTGCCGATCGCCACCCTGCGTTTCTTTTCCCCTCATGCTTGCTCACTCCCGCCCAGGGCCATCTACCGCTCATTCCCCACAAACTTGCCATACGCTCCCGGCCAAAAGGAGTCAGGTAACGCATCCCGAAGGACCGCCGTGTCCATCGTTTGTTTCAAACTCGCCCCTCACCGCAGCCAGAATCGTCGTCGGGTTCCGTAATCCGGTCCTCTTTTTTTCTAACGGTTGCCACAGGGCTTATTTGCCCAAAAACCCCCTATTTCCATTTCTAACGGTTGTAGGAGAGCTTATTTGCCCCAAAAAGACCAAAATTCCCCCTCTCCAAGCCAAATAAGCTCCATGGCAACCGTTAGATTTTGAAAAGCCTCGTTTTTAGCAAAATAAGCTCGCTGGCAACCGTTAGAATTTGTCCGCCACCTTACGGCGCCCCATGACCAAAGCTCCCGGCGGGTGATGGCTATTGGATCACGATAAGACTGGTCAGCCATAGCCAAAAAATCTGCCGTCAGCCATTCCTCTCCTCGTTAGCAGCACATGGCCATGGTCACCTGCACGGAAAACACGCCGCCGCGCGGTCAGCAG
>NZ_JCAPET010000105.1:0-997 GCF_059735245.1 Gorillibacterium sp. sgz306347 | reverse complement strand
AGCGAATCGCCGAGCACAAGCCCAAGCGAATCGCCGAGCACAAGCCCGAGCGAATCACCGAGCACAAGCCCAAGCGAATCGCCGAGCACAAGTCCGAGCGAATCGCCGAGCGTGAGCCCAAGCGAATCGCCGAGCGTGAGCCCGACACCGGCTCCGACTGACACGGTTATTATCGATGACGGTGATGTGCCGCTTGGCCCGCCTTCGAGTCCGTCTCCTTCGTCTTCGGAACCGACCGTTACTCCATCTCCTGCGGATACGGGTTCGGCAGAAGCAGCTCCGGGAGACGATGATACGGTCGTTATTGACGATGGCGATGTGCCGCTGGGTCCTCCGGCTGTTCCTTCCGCTAAGCCGGAAGATGAGCTGCAAGCCATCGAGGAAGAAAGTGTACCGCTTGCTTCCCTCCCGCAAACGGGAGAAAGCAGCCCTCTGCCGATCTATCTGGTCGGCGGCGCGATCCTGGCGGCCGGACTGCTGTTGGGCCGGGCAGGCATCCGATCCGGCAAACGCGGTTAAGTCCATAGCGCATGATTCCGAGTCCCACGGCCTCGGTTCTCTAAAGAAGCAACCGGATCTTCACATCCGGTTGCTTCTTTTTTTGTGTACTTTTCTGCCCTCCCCGTGTTTCCGCTCCCCATCCCGCTTCTCTATGAATACACCTCCCAAATCACCGGAATGAACAAGTAATTCACATCGGAAAGTCAGCTTGCCATCGGAGGGCAGGTGATGAAGTTTATTGACCCCCGGCCGATTGCAAACCCGAAAAAAGACAAATGCGGCGTTATATCGAGATATATGTTTTTACAAGATTCATTCATTTTTTGTGGTCTCCGTTAAGGTATGGGATTTCTAACGGTTGCCACGGAGCTTATTCCCGCCAAAACCGCCTTGTTTTTTTGCTAACGGTTGCCACAAAGCTTATTTGGGAAAAAACAGGCCAATTCAAGCGAAAAAACGAAAATAAGCCCTGTGGCAACCGTTACAATTTGAAACC
>NZ_JCAPET010000104.1:0-1050 GCF_059735245.1 Gorillibacterium sp. sgz306347 | reverse complement strand
TCCATACGTCCAGCGAAAAGGAACAGGGTTCTCGTTAACCTCCTGGAGATACAATTCAATACGTTGTTTCAATTCTTCCTTGGACTTAACTCGAATGTGGCGAAGTACTTGTTTCGTCATCTTCGCAAAAAAACTTTCAATCACATTAAGCCATGAACCATGCTTAGGGGTGAAGACAAACTCAAAACGGTCCGGGACACTCTCCAGATACGCTTTGGTCTCCTTGGATATGTGGGCGGAATGGTTGTCTAAAATGATTTGAATGCGCAAATCTGGGCTGTAGTGGGTATCGAGTCGTTTGAGAAAATTAACGAATTCACGGCTCCGGTGGCGATCTTCTACCGAGCCGATGACTTCGCCAGTCACCAGATCAATACCCGCTAATAGGCTAAGCGTTCCATGTCGCTTGTATTCGGAGTCACGTCCGATGGTTGGATGTTCTCCGGGAACGGGAGGCAGATCATCCGCTGTGTTCCCAATGGCTTGGATGCCAGGCTTCTCATCGTACGATAAATAAACATCGCAGAGTTGTTTTAGCTCTTCGTTCTCCAGAATGTATTCGACTTGTTGATAAACATAAAGAACTTCTGCCCGTTTCACATCAAAGTCGGGATCGCGCCGCTCCAAGTAATAACGGACTTTATGTGGCTGCAATTCCTGTGCCGCAAGCAATCGGGACACACTGCTTGACGACATGCGGGAGAGACAGTCATGACCCGCTATAGCCGCGTGTTCTCGAACATGCTGGGCAAGTAGACGTTGTGTCCAGACTTCATAGGAATAGCCCAATTCTTTGGGCTTTTGACATGCCAGCGAGATCACCCATGCTTTTGCTTCCGGCGTCACTTCGGGAGGTCTTCCGGGCCGCGCTTCTTCATGCAAAGCTGCTTCGGAACCTTCCGCAAGTGCTTTGTCGACACAACGGTTGACCTTTGGTACGGTCGTACCCAAAACATCTGCGATTTTTGGAATACTCATACCATCGGCAAAATGAAGGAGAATACGCGCTCGCTCAACCCGCCGATATTCTTCTGATCGCGCTTTACTAAT
>NZ_JCAPET010000103.1:0-1056 GCF_059735245.1 Gorillibacterium sp. sgz306347 | reverse complement strand
GGTAATGCCCGGCGGTACAAGCTGGATCGCTCCATCGAGGAGCCGCTTGTTCACTCGTTGTCAGTTTTGAAAGGCGCCATGCCTTTCAGCACTTGTTCCTTGAAAACTGGATAGCGAAAAGCAACAAACGCGTAGAACATCCAAAGCTTGTGTTAGCTTGGAAGGATAAGCTAATAAGGGCACACGGTGGATGCCTAGGCGCCAGGAGCCGAAGAAGGACGTGGCGAACCACGAAACGGCCTCGGGGAGCTGTAAGCAAGCTTCGATCCGGGGATTTCCGAATGGGGGAACCCGGCTGCGGTCATGCGCAGTCACTCTTCACTGAATCCATAGGTGAAGAAGAGGCATACCCGGGGAACTGAAACATCTCAGTACCCGGAGGAAGAGAAAACAAGAGTGATTCCGTCAGTAGCGGCGAGCGAACGCGGAGGAGCCTAAACCTGAGGGCTTGCCCTCAGGGGTTGTGGGACGTCTTATACGGAGTTACAAAGGAGTTTGTTAGGTGAAGAGGTCTGGAAAGGCCCGCCATAGGAGGTAACAGCCCTGTAGCCGAAAGCAAGCTCTCTCTTAGACGGATCCCGAGTACCGCGGGACACGAGAAATCCCGTGGGAATCCGGCAGGACCATCTGCCAAGGCTAAATACTCCCTGGCGACCGATAGCGAAGCAGTACCGTGAGGGAAAGGTGAAAAGAACCGCGGGAGCGGAGTGAAACAGAACCTGAAACCGTGTGCTTACAAAAAGTCAGAGCCCGTTAAGGGGTGATGGCGTGCCTTTTGTAGAATGAACCGGCGAGTTACGTTTGCAAGCGAGGTTAAAGCGAGAAGCTGGAGCCGCAGCGAAAGCGAGTCTGAAGAGGGCGAAATAGTTTGCAGGCGTAGACCCGAAACCGGGTGATCTACCCCTGTCCAGGGTGAAGGTGCGGTAACACGCACTGGAGGCCCGAACCCACGAACGTTGAAAAGTTCGGGGATGAGGTGGGGGTAGCGGAGAAATTCCAATCGAACCCGGAGATAGCTGGTTCTCCCCGAAATAGCTTTAGGGCTAGCCTCGGTGT
>NZ_JCAPET010000102.1:0-1089 GCF_059735245.1 Gorillibacterium sp. sgz306347 | reverse complement strand
CATACGCTCGATTGCGTTTGACGTGTGAATGGCTTCCTTAATGAGAGACGGATACTTGTAGAACGTCAGCAAGGTCGACAATTGGCTTTCCCACGATTTGATTTCTTTCGGGTACAACTTGCCCCACTTGGCCTTCACCGTATCGAAAGCGGCAAGCGCCATGTCGGAGTCGACCGCGTTGTAAATCGTTTTCAGGTCGTTAATGACGTCGGTTTTGTGCTCGACTCGAATCTTGGGGAACGTGGCGCGGACCTTATGCACGATACAGTGCTGGACATCTGCCTTCGGGTAGGTTTCCCGGAAAGCTTCATCCAGGCCGGGCAGTCCGTCAAACACGCCCAGCAGCACCTCCTGGGCACCGCGCCCATAAAGATCTTTCAGCACTTCACGCCAGCCGTTAGAACTCTCCTGACCGCCGATGTAAAAGCCGAGAATCTGCCGGCGTCCCTCTTCGTCGATGCCCATCGCAAAGTAGACGACCTCGCCGCTGACCGTCCTGCGCTTTAGCTTGACGTATAGCCCATCCAAGTAGATAACCGAGTAGCGTTTCTGTAGTGGCCGGGCTTGCCAGTTCTTGATATCCTCAAGTACGGTTGCGGTAATGTTGCTGACCGTGGTGGCGGAGTAGTGGCTGCCAAACATACTTTCGATAAAGCGTGCGACGTCACGGGTTCCCATGCCACTCTTGTACATTTGAATCACGGCCTCCTCGAGCCAGCCGTCACGGCGCTGATACGGTTCAAACACGTGGGTTTGAAACTGGCCATTGCGATCCCGTGGAACCGACAAGTCCTCGATATGGCCGTATTTCGTGTGCAGGGAGCGCTTGTAGTAGCCGTTGCGACTATTGTGCCGGTTGGACTCGTCTGCTTCCATGTAGGCGGTGATCTCCGCACGCATGATCCGTTCGAGGTTTTCCTGGACGAACTGCGTTACAAGATTTTCAAATAGATTTGTGAGCATGTTTTCGGGTATAGTAGTCATCGGTAGGGTCCTTTCTCTGGTGGCTTTGACAACCCCGAGGATACCCTACTTTTTTTGTGCCTGACTAGGCTACAAATTTTGGTACACAGACTACTTTACACCGCC
>NZ_JCAPET010000101.1:0-1161 GCF_059735245.1 Gorillibacterium sp. sgz306347 | reverse complement strand
TATCTGTCTTGCACTAGAGGGTGTCCACTTTTTATACTAGCTGCATTTTGCACCTCTTGTTCCATCTTGCGTGTCGGAGATCCTGGAAGCTGGGAATTCGGGTCACCGTCCACTCGCTTATTGACGATCATGGCCTTGCCGTTCAACCGGATGATTTTGCGGCAGCGGGGCAAACTGGGAACGGGAGGAATTTGCCATGACCATTAAACCGTTATCCGCCGGTTTCGCAGCCTGCCTGCTTCTTTTCGGGGGGACGCACACGAGCGCCGCCGCTTCGGCTGCCGCATCACCGGCTATCCATACGCTCACTTCGTTTATCAGGTCCGGACTGACGCTTGATTCGGCGCCGTCCTCCGTATCTGCGGCGGTTGATTGGAAGCTTACCGGGCGGAAGCTTACCGGCTCACCGGCCGGAAACCCGTCGGTTGACCGACCGTTTCTGGGCGAGGCGGAATTGATCGGTGCGGAGAAAACGAACCAGGGCGCGGAGTTCCGCGTCAACCTGCACCTCCGGTCGGCTGGTCCGCCGTACCAGCTTGATTTGGTGGAGGCGGAGGTGCGATACGACCGCAGGCGGTTGCAATTCGTGCGCGCCACACGGCTTGCCAAACCGGCTCTGGTCGAGCCCGGCCGGCTGAATCTCAAGCTGACCGGCGGACGATTCGACGGCTCGGCGGAAAAAAATGAATACCGGACGAGCCGGATGAGCGAGCTGACCTTCCGCGCCCTGACACCGGGAGAGGGAGCGATTTCGCTGGACGGTCTCGATCTGTACGTGCGCGGGCAAAAGCTGCGCAAAGAGCGTCTGCTTACCAAAGGCGAACGTATTACCGTGTACCCCACTGGCGATCAGGGGGCG
The DNA here is from genome assembly GCF_059735245.1 of Gorillibacterium sp. sgz306347. NCBI lineage: Bacteria > Bacillati > Bacillota > Bacilli > Caryophanales > Paenibacillaceae > Gorillibacterium > Gorillibacterium sp. sgz306347. The sequence continues at coordinate 302 of NZ_JCAPET010000101.1, read as the reverse complement.
AAAACGGTGAAAGTAGAGAAGGCGAAGGACGGAACGAAGGGCGGCGCGCAGAAGCCAAAGGCGAACGAAGGGGCTGCCGGGCCTACGCAGAAGCCAAAGGCGAACGAAGGGGCTGCTGGGCTCAAGCAAAATCCAAGTGTAAACGAAGGGGCTGCTGGGCTCAAGCAAAAGCCAAGTGTAAACGAAGGGGCTGCCGGGCCTACGCAAAAGCCAAATGTAAACGAAGGGGCAACCGGGTCCAAGCAAAAGCCAAACCTGAACGAAGGGGCTGCCGGGCCTACGCAGAAGCCAAAGGCGAACGA
>NZ_JCAPET010000100.1:0-1215 GCF_059735245.1 Gorillibacterium sp. sgz306347 | reverse complement strand
CTAGCTAAGATGAACGTAAACAAGGACAGCCCTCCATAATTGCTACCGTCGTAGGTTAAAATGGGAAGTAGAAGAACCACCATTTCAGAGCTACATAGCAAAGGAGAGCTGCTACATGAATAATACCACAAAATATGTTGGACTAGACGTATCGAAGGAAAAAATTGCGGTGGCTATTGCAGAGGCTGGGCAGGAGGCGCCCCGGTATTACGGAGCGATTGCGCACACAGCGGCAGACTTGCGAAAACTCATCAAGAAACTTGGACCGGCGGAGACCCTTTCGTTTTGCTATGAGGCAGGCCCCACCGGCTACGAAACCTGCCGCATCCTGCGCTCCATGGGTGCCCAATGCGTCGTCATTGCGCCATCGCTCATGCCCAAACGCCCGGGCGACCATGTGAAAACGGATCGACGGGATGCCGAACAGTTGGCCCGGCTGTTTCGTGCCGGAGAACTCACGTCGGTTTATGTACCCGATCGCGAAGACGAAGCCCTGCGGGAATTGGTCCGTGCCCGGGAGACGGCCCGAGAGGAAGCGCACCGGAAGCGCCAACAGATCTTGAAGTTCTTGTTGCGTCACCACATCGAACCGCCGGCCACGATCAAACGCCGCTGGACCAAAAAATATCGTCTCTGGCTGAGTCAGCTAACCTTTACGTACCGGTCCATGGACGTCACGTTCACGGAAATGCTGCATGCCCTGGAAGAAACCGAGCAGCGGCTCAAACGTCTGGAGGACGAACTGCTCACACAAGCAGCCACTGGATTGAAAGCGCCGCTTATCCAGGCGCTTCAGTCGCTCCGGGGGATCGGACGGCTGACGGCGATCACGGTTGCCGCCGAAATCGGTTCGTTCGCCCGCTTCCGTTCCCCGGCCCAGCTTATGGCGTACCTGGGCTTGGTGCCACGGGAATATTCCAGCGGACAGACCACCCGGCGAGGCGGCATGACCAAAGCAGGGAATGGACGGTTGCGTCGCAGCTTCATCGAGTCCGCCTGGAGTTATCGCCACCGCCCTGCTGTGAAGGGGGATTTGGCTCGCCGGTTGGAGGGACAATCCGCCGAGCTGCAGTTGCTGTCCTGGAAAGCCCAAGAGCGCTTGCACAAGAAATACCGTCATTTGGTGTTTGCCCGAAACAAGCACAAAAACGTCGCCATCGGGGCGGTCGCCCGGGAACTCGTCGGGTTTGTCTGGGCCGTCGCCCGGACCGTCGC